>CAJWTP010000009.1 GCA_913047325.1 uncultured Gammaproteobacteria bacterium | reverse complement strand
GAGAAGCGCGCATTCGTTGCCCCAATATCCCCTACCAAGTTGAAAGTATTATTATCACTCACAACATTAATGATTCCTGCCGCCATCAAAAATACATACCATATATAGGTCTGATGAACCGGTATTGTGGACCCGGTGAAATACACCGTCCTCAATTAATATTAGATCGCCCTCTTTGACTTCTATTAACTTATCATCGAGCTCCATTTTGCCACTGCCTTTCATAAACATATAAACTTCCTCTTGCCCCTCATGTTTGTGCCCAGTGGTAGATTTGTCTGCGTGAAGTAGCGTTGAACTTACAACAAGATTATTTAGTATGGTGTTATCTACTACCTTATACCGGTCATCCTCCTTAACTATTTTTCCCTCTATATTGTCAATATTCATCGCCTATCTCCTATAAAAAAAATGACTATTAAAAAGTTGTCGCCCCTGATTCCGCTGAACTTACCCTCTCTCTCATGCCTGAAAATAACTCTCGGCCCATGCCATAATCGCTCTTTTTGCTACTAAACGGCGCCAGCTCTCGCTGATTTAGCTCTGTCTCGTCTACCATTAATTCGAGCTTCTTTTGTTCACAATCTAAAACTATAAGGTCTCCATTCTGTATTTTTGCTATTAAGCCTCCTGTTTTCGCTTCCGGACAAAGCTTAGTGGCAGATGGAACCTTGCCAGAAGCTCCAGATAAACGACCATCGGTGACCAGAGCGACCTTAAATCCCCTGTCCTGCAGGACGCCGAGATAAGTTGTCAGTTGGTGTAATTCCGGCATGCCGCATGCCTGCGGGCCCTGAAACCTTACAACTGCAATCAAATCCTTGTCCATTTTACCAAGTTCGAAGGCTTTCTTTAGAGATTGCTGAGATTCAAAAACCATAGCTGGAGCACTGACCTTTCTATGTATTTTTTCAACCGCAGAGACCTTAATAACGCAACGCCCTAAGTTCCCTGTTAACAGAATTAAGCCGCCTGTTTTGGAAAAAGGCGAACTTGCAGGTCGCAAGACATCTAATTGGGCAGAGCTTTTTGGTGCATCTCGCCAATCAATCTTGTTGTCTTTTAGTATAGGTTCCTTAGTGAAATTAGAAAGTCCAGAGCCTAATATTGTCTCAACATCTTCATGAAGTAGTCCAGCTTCTAGCAAGGTCTTCACCAGAAATGGTACTCCACCGGCGGCATGAAAAACATTAATATCGTCATCACCATTAGGGTAAATACGTGTGATACTGGGAACTATAGCCGATAAACTTGAAAAATCATCCCAATTAATGATGATACCGGCATTTCGCGCTATGGCCACTAGGTGCATTGTATGGTTAGAGGAGCCACCAGTCGCCAGAAGGGCAACTATTGCATTGACGATAGTCTTCTCACTAACAATTTTTGCTAGATTGGTATGTGAGTTTGTACGAGCGAGTTTAACTGACAGCTTTGCAGCTTCTCTTGTAAGTTGGTCTCTCAATTCTGTCTCCGGAGGTACAAATGAAGAGCCAGGCAAATGCAGCCCCATAACTTCCATTAACAACTGATTACTGTTCGCGGTGCCATAAAATGTACAGGTGCCGGCGCTATGATAGGAAGATAACTCGCATTCAAGTAAATCCTCCCGGGTCGCCTTGCCTTCTGCATATAGCTGACGTATGCGTGATTTCTCGTTATTTGGAATTCCTGAAGGCATAGGTCCGGCAGGCATGAAAACAAAAGGAAGATAGCCAAAACTAAGCGCTCCCATCAACAGACCTGGCACTATCTTATCACATACCCCCAAACACAACCCAGCATCGAAAAGGTTATGGGAAAGAGCTATAGCTGTTGACATGGCAATTACGTCACGACTAAACAAGCTTAAATCCATCCCGTCTTGACCTTGCGTAACGCCGTCACACATTGCCGGAACACCGCCCGCAAACTGCGCCACACTTCCCATCTCAGAGACTGTTTCTTTGATTATCTTTGGAAATCGTTCATAAGGCTGGTGCGCAGACAATACATCGTTATATGATGAAACGATGGCGATATTTGAGTGGATCATTGACTTAAGGGTCTCTTTCTCGATTCCTCCGCAGGCAGCAATACCGTGGGCTAGATTGCCACAAGACAAAATCCCTCTGGAAACCTTAGAGTGAGCCATTTCATCCATGCGGGCAAGATAATCTGCACGGCTTTTTTTACTTCGACTAATTATCTCTTTAGTAATCTTTTGCAGCTTTGGATTGACAATTGTTGTACTCATAATTGTAAAAAATTGGTATATGTAGTTATTAATTTTTTCTGGGATTAGGTTTAGGGACTCCAATATATTTCTAGTGGTTGCTCCATAAAAGCAAAGATAGGCATTTTTTTTGCATCCTTGAAAGACATTGCAAGCTCAAGAGTGTTGAGTTTGTCCGAACCATTCAAATGGAGGATGAGATTTTTAGCGCTCTTTATTGTTGCATAAGTGAGCGACATGCGGTCGTATGGAGCATTTTTTGGTGTCGTTGCAATACATCTTTGGGAATTGCTTGGATCCATCGCCTCGCTTAATTCCGCACAGCAAGGAAACAGCGATGCAGTGTGGCCATCATTTCCCATACCCAAAATAATCACATCAAATGGTTGTTTGATATTTTGGAGTGATTTTTCACATTCCGCTTGCCCATCTTTGGCGCTTTTAGAACTTCCCATTAGCGAGGTAAATGAAACCTTAGAGGCATTATTTTTCATAAGATGTTTTCTCACCAATGACTCATTGCTGTCTTTGTGCTTAACTTCTACCCAGCGCTCGTCCACCAAGGTAAGGTCAACTTTTGACCAGTCAAGCTTCAGTTTGGAGACCGCTTCGAATAAATCAACCGGGGTGCGGCCACCTGAAACAGCCATACTCGCCCGACCATTTTCATCGATAGATTGAGTTAATAGTTGTTCAATCCTTTTAGCTAAGTCAACTACCAGAGTCTCTGAATCGTTAACACTGAACCAGTGAACATCTTCAGGTAAATAACTGGTTTTTCTAGTCTTCATGCCAATGATGTCCGTATTGCTCGATAAAAGTTTTGGTGATTTCAGGCCCATAGCTTCCCGAGGGGTAGGTATGAAGCTGTTGTGATGATTTGTTCCAAGCCTCTATCGCGTCATCGCACCACCTCCATGCAAGCTCTATTTCTTCTCTGCATAAAAACAGACTCTGGTTGCCTTTAAGGACATCTAACAAAAGTCTCTGATAGCCACTCGGAATATTTAATAATTTATGGGTTTTGGCAAAGTCCAGACTCATAGGGTCTGACCTTAGCCTCATACCTTCACTTACACCGTGTCTTTTTGTGTGCACCTGTAGATAGATGCCTTCTGTTGGATGAAGCTTCATGATAAGGCTATTTGTGGTAGAACCTTTCTGGTCCTGATCAAAAATGAAGTGATCGTCAGATTTAAAATGAATCACAATCTTGGTGACTTTATCTGTCATCCTTTTTCCTGTCCTCAGATAAATGGGCGTCCCTGACCATCTCCAGTTGGCTATTTCTGCCCGAAAGCAGACAAAGGTCTCTGTTTCGCTTTGAGCATTTGCGCCCTCCTCATTCAAATATCCTGATTTTGGAGTTCCTCCAATTTCGCCGTCACCGTACTGGGCTCTAATCAGGGTTTTGGATATGTCACCCTCTGAAAGAAGTTTTAAGGCACGTAATACCTGAGTTTTCTCATAACGTATACTTTGTTCGTCCAACTGATTAGGTGGCTCCATCGTGATAAGACATAGCAATTGCAGGAGATGACTTTGAACCATGTCTCGCATCTGTCCAACACCGTCAAAATAGCCCCAACGATCCTCAATTCCTACGGATTCGGCTGCAGTTATTTCAATATATTCAATGCTCTTGCTGTTCCATTGGCTAGAAAACAATGAATTAGCAAAACGCAAAGCGATAAGGTTTTGTACCGTTTCCTTGCCAAGGTAATGGTCTATGCGGTAGATCTGTGACTCACTGAAATGCTTTAGAATCTTGTCATTAATCTCATTCGACGATTCAAGGTTATAACCGATAGGTTTTTCCACTACAATGCGACTTTGCTCGTTGACGAGACCGGTTTCGTATAGATTATCGCAAACCGTCTCAAAGAGTTTTGGTGGTATAGCTAAATAGTATGAGGTAGCGCTATCCCAGCCCTCTAAAGCGCCTTTTATCTTTTGGTAGCTTGGCGGGTCTGTTAAATCGAAGTGACAGTAATCTATACGCGCTACCAACCTTTTATAGACATCTACATCAATAAACTCGCTAGAAACAAATAAATTAAGCGCATCAATGATTTTTTCTTGGAATTGCTCTGTTGTAATATCCTCCCTAGCAACCCCCAGTATTCTTAATGAATCGTCTAGCAGCCCTCCACGCTCAAGATAAAACCAGGCAGGAAATATTTTTCTCAGTGATAGGTCGCCGAGCGCTCCAAATAGGACAAAACTTGTACTTTGTTTTTGAGGTCCTGACATAGATTTACTCTATTAACGCAATCGTAGACCTGAATTAGGATTAAACAAAACCGCTTTGCTTGTGTCAACCTGAAGTTTGAATTCTTTTCCGGCATGCTTGCCGGAGTCTGGGTTAAGTCTTGCAATCACTTCTGTGTTATTCCATTCACCAATCGCAACGGTGTCTGCGCCCATTGGTTCAATTACAAGGACGTCGAAACTGATTTCCTGGATATATGGACTGCTAGCCTCAGGTGTAACTTCAGTGAGCATTTCAGGACGGATGCCAAGAAGAACGGTGTCCAGCTTAGAATCAACCAATTCTTTTTCGCAGGGAACTGTTAATTCATAGCGCTGGCCAGAGCTCTCGATTATCAATTTTTTGTCTTTGACAACACATTCAATAAAGTTCATTCCTGGAGAACCCATAAAGTCCGCAACAAAGTGGCTTACAGGGTCATTGTATATTTCATAAGGGGTGCCAAGTTGCTGAACCTCGCCATCCTTTAGTACTGCAATTCGATCTGCCAATGTCATTGCCTCAACCTGGTCATGGGTTACATAAACTATAGTAGTTTTGAGTCGTTGATGCAGCTTCTTTATCTCTGTCCGCATTTCAACCCTAAGCTTGGCATCTAAATTTGATAGCGGTTCATCAAACAAAAAAACTTTTGGAGACCGTGCAAGGGCCCTACCCATAGCAACCCTCTGGCGCTGTCCACCTGACAATTGCCCCGGCTTGCGGTCTAATAGTTGGTCAATCTGAAGGACTTCGGATACCTCTTTGAGTATTGCCTCTTGTTCCTTCTTGGGAGTCTTTCTCATTTCCAAACCGAAACAAATATTTCTGGCAACATCCATAGTTGGATAGAGGGCATATGATTGAAACACCATCGCAATATCTCTGTCCTTTGGCGACTCGCTAGAAATATCTTTGCCATCGATTACTATTTCGCCACTGGTTATATCCTCAAGACCAGCTATCAGATTCATCAAGGTAGATTTTCCACAACCTGAGGGTCCGACCAATATCAAAAATTCACCGTCACTGATCTCTAGGTTAATATTTTTTAGTACCTCGGTGGCGCCAAAAGATTTGTTAATTTTATTAAGTCTTATACTTCCCATATCGCTATCCTATTGTTGCAAAAATAATGGAGGGACAAACACAAAATTTAACATACATTGTTATTTACCCGTCCCATCATACTAAGTTACTATCCCTTAACCGCTCCTGCTGTCAAACCCCTAACAAAATATTTTCCAGCAACCACGTATACCACAAGTGTCGGTAGAGCGGCAATAATAGCTGCAGCCATATCGACATTGTATTCTTTGCCGCCAACAGAAGTGTTAACAAGATTGTTAAGCGCCACGGTTATTGGCTGAGTTCCGGCGCCCGAATAAACTACGCCGAATAGAAAGTCGTTCCATATTTGAGTAAATTGCCATATCACGGTTACTACAAAGATGGGGGTTGAAAGCGGCAGAAAAATATACCTAAAGGTGTTTAAAAATCCTGCCCCGTCAAGCCTTGCTGCGCGGACTAATTCTGTCGGCACTCCGACGTAATAATTACGAAAAAAGAGTGTCGTAAAAGCTACACCATATATAACATGAACCATTACCAATCCGGTAACCGTGTTAGCCAAACCTAGCGAACCCAATAGCTTTGCCATTGGCAAGAGTATTACCTGAAACGGGATAAAGCAACCAAAAAGAAGAGCGCCGAATAAAAACTCACTGCCCTTGAATCTCCATTTTGCTAACGCATAGCCGTTAAATGCACCAATGATTGTTGAAATTGAAACTGCCGGCACTACTATTTTAACGCTATTCCAAAAAAACGGCGCCAAACCTTCGCATTCACTACCTGTACAGGCCGATGACCAGGCCTTTGTCCAAGCATAAAAAGTTGGACTAAGGGGAGGCGCCATCAAGTTACCACTTCGAATTTCTTCAATATCTTTGAATGAAGTTGCAATCATCACGTATAAGGGAGCTAGATAAAGCAAAGCAAATGCAACCAACAATAGGTAGATCATTACACGACCGATATTAATACTCAATGGCGTTTGTCGGTTCATTATTTTTTCTCTCGTAATTCAGAATATAAATAAGGGATTAGAACGGCTAAAACACCGAACAACATAATCATTGCACTAGCAGCACCCATTCCGATTTGTGCTCTGTTAAATGAAAAGGTGTACATAAAATTTGCCGGCAAATCAGAGGAATAACCCGGCCCACCTCCGGTTAATGCTTGTACCAAATCAAAACTTTTAATAGCGATATGGGTAAGAATCACAATGGCACTAAAAAATACCGGCCTCATTAATGGCAATATAATGTGCCAGTAAAGCCGAACTGTTGATGCGCCATCAATCTTAGCAGCCTTAGTGAGGTTGTCGTCAACCCCCCTCAGCCCTGCTAAAAATAGAGCCATCACAAAACCGCTGGACTGCCACACAGCTGCAATGACAATAGTATAAATTGCCATATCTGAATCTACCAGCCAGCGAAATTCAAACCCCGCAAAACCTAAATCTCTGAATAGCTTTTCGATCCCCAATCCAGGATTAAGAATCCATTTCCATGCCGTACCGGTAACAATAAAAGAGATTGCCATCGGGTACAAGTAGATGGTTCTTATGGCGCCCTCAACGCGAATCTTTTGGTCAAGGAATATCGCCAACAATAAGCCTAATACGAGCGCTATGATGATAAATAATATTAGGAAAATAAAGAGATTGTCAACTGCGACATCCCAGCGCGGATTGGCAAACAGGCGAACATACTGGTCAAGTCCGACAAATTCCCATTGCGGCATCATTCTGCTTTTGGTTAATGACAATAAGCCGGTCCAAGCGATGAAGCCGTACATACAAACAATCATCACAATTGTTGTTGGAGCCAATACAATTTTTGGTAAATGTTTTTCTAAATAATTAAGCACAGCGTCACTAATTTTAATATTTTTTGATGAAATAGGGCGCCTAAATTGAGGCGCCCTAAGTGTATATAAGTATCTACTTTACAAAAGGAGATGTAAAAATCAGTATTTACTTACATAACCCCTTGTCTTACATTGCAGCTGCAACCGCAGCAACTAGTTGATCAGCACCTTCTTGCGCACTCTGGTCAGAGTTGAAGAAGTTTGTGGCTGAATCATAAATTGCTCCTGATACCGCTGAAGATACTGCCATACCGTGAGCAAAGCTTGGTACTAGAGAACCACTGGCAGAAGCCGCAATAAAGGCATCCATTGAGTCGTGAGCACATGAATCGAACTCAGCTCTTGACACACCTAGGCGTGCAGGAATAGAACCCTTATTAAGATTGAATACTGTCTGGAAATCAGTACCCAAAATTTCAGCTGCCATTGTGTTTTGAGCTGCAGTTCTAGCAGCATCTGACTGTGCAAAGAAAGCAAATGAGTCGATGTTGAAAGTATGGCCACCTGAAGTACCTGGTGCCGCAGTACATACGTAATCGGTACCTACGTTCATACCGGCAACTTTAAATTCACCTTTTGCCCAATCGCCCATTATTTGCATACCTGCTTTACCTTCCATTACCATTGAAGTTGCAACATTCCAGTCACGTCCCGGTGAATTAGCGTCAATAAACTGACGTAGATTTCCGAAAGTTTCGAAGACTTCTACTGTAGTGTCACTCTTCAAAACATCTAAATCTACCGGACTAACAAAGGCACTGTTGTAGTAATCAGCTCCACCTACACCAAGTACAACTGCTTCAAACAACGTTGCATCTTGCCAAGCCTGTCCACCATGTGCTAGAGCAATAAAGCCAGCTTTTTCAAGTTTCGCAGCTTGCACCATAAAGTCATCCCATGTTGTTGGGATAGTTGCACCAGCATAGCGGAATACTTCTGGGTTAGACCACATCCAGTTAACGCGGTGTACGTTTACTGGCGCAGCAACATATTTACCATCGTGCTTCATTACATCTGAAACCACTGCAGGTAATAGGTTGTCCCAGTCGTTAGCTTTAGCAACACCATCGATATCTGCTAAGAATCCAAGATCGCCCCATTCTTGAATGGATGGACCTTTGATTTGCGCTGCAGTTGGCGGGTTGCCTGATATAGCGCGAGACTTAAGTACGGTCATGGCGTTTTCACCACCACCACCAGCAACAGCGAAGTCAGTCCAACCAACCCCGGCATCACTCAACTTGTCTTTTAAGTAATTTACACTTGCAGCTTCGCCTCCGCTAGTCCACCAGTGTAAAACTTCTACATCACCGGCACTTACCGATGTTGTAGTTGCTAGAAGCGCTGTGGCCGCTAGCGTTGATATTTTCATCGTATTTTTCATAATTTTCTCTCTCCATTGAAATATTTAGTTATGAAACAAATCTACCCAACATTG
The DNA here is from genome assembly GCA_913047325.1 of uncultured Gammaproteobacteria bacterium. Taxonomy (GTDB): domain Bacteria; phylum Pseudomonadota; class Gammaproteobacteria; order PS1; family Pseudothioglobaceae; genus Pseudothioglobus. The sequence goes on along the minus strand of CAJWTP010000009.1, from coordinate 30,432 downwards.
AGTAGAGACTCCAGTTTATTGATAGTTAAGCAACATAGTGTTCCGATTTGTTTCAAATTGTTACAAATTGAAACAAACTAATTCATAACTTAACTTGTTATTCAGTTAATTGAAAGAAAGAGTGTGCGAAATCTTGCTCAATAAAAACAATTATTGCTGACGGGAATCTAAAAATTCTTTAAACCATAATGCGCTACGTTTAGGTATTCTTTTCTGCGTTTTATAATCAACATAGACTATACCAAAACGCATCTTGTATCCCTCAGCCCATTCAAAATTATCCATCAAGCTCCAAGCAAAATATCCCCTAATATCGACTCCTTTACGGATCGCCTGATCAACAGAGGATAAATGGTTCTGGTAATAACGACAGCGCTGTTCATCCTCCACAGCACCATCGACAACTTGGTCATCTACAGCGGCTCCGTTTTCAGTGATATAGATAGGAGGCAATTGGTAGGTTTGATTAAGGTCTGTCAGCAACTTAAGTAACCCTTCGGGATAAACTTCCCAGCCAATATGGGTGCGCTCAACATCACTCAAATGAACTTCTTTATAGTTTGGATATTGGCCGTCCTGATCGATTACACCTCGGGAATAGTTATTAACCCCCAAAAAGTCAATTTTGGCGTTAATAATACCCATATCACCATCTTCGATAGTTGGCATCACGTCAATATAGTGCTGATAGACACTCTCGGGATATTCACCCTCCATAATCGGCTTAATAAACCAATGATTGTATTCATCAGCAAAATCAGCGACATCTTTGGCAGACTCATTAGCTGGATAAGCAGGGGTAAAGTTAAGCACAATACCGTGCTTGGAACTTGGCGCATTTTTTCTTAATATGGGGACAGCTAGACCATGGGCTAGTAGTAAATTATGGGAAGCCAGAAAGGCGGACCTATCGTCTGTAATTCCTGGGGCATGCTTGCCGTCACGGTAGCCATGAAAGGCGCTACACCATGGTTCATTCAAGGTGGCATAAAAATCAATTCTGTCACCAAAATATGAACTCACAACTTCAACATATTCGGCATATTTATAGGCAGTTTCCCGATTCAGCCAGCCACCCTCGTCATCTAGATATTGTGGCAAGTCCCAATGATAGAGCGTAGCCATGATGGTTAAATTTTTCTCTTCCAGTGCACTAATGACTCGGTCGTAAAAATCGAGACCTTTTTGGTTAATGCTTCCATCGAACTTGATGATTCGAGGCCACGCTATTGAAAGGCGATAGGCACCCATACCCAGACTTGCAATCAAGTTAACATCATCCTGATATAGATGGTAATGATCGCAGGCGACATCCCCGTTATGTTGTTTGTAGACTGCACCAGGCTTAGCACAGAAAGTATCCCAAATTGATGGACAACGCTCGTCAACGCTTGTTGCGCCTTCAATTTGATAAGATGCGGTGGCTACCCCAAAAAGAAATTTTGGGTCACATAATTTTGAGTCTTTTAGAAATTTATACATCATTACTCCGAAAATATATATTGTTGTTTATCATTTAATCACTAGCAACTTCAATTAAAGCTTTTGCTGATGGCAGGAGAAGTCGCCATCAGCTAAGCCGTTAATCTCCTAACAAATTCAATTTTGATGGACAAACCAATAGGAGAGTTCTACATGGAGGTCACCACTACCCCAAATTGAATCTTTTAATTATCAATCTTGAGCCATATTTACAAACGCTCCTCATTGTCAAAATCAAAGATTGACGCATGAGCTGGGTCAAAACCAACTGTAACTCTGTCACCAACGTTTACTGAAGTATTGCCATCAATCATAAAACGAAACTCCTGACCGCCTATCTGTGACCATACCAATGTGTCCGCCCCCATAGGTTCAAAAACTTCTACTTCGAGACTAAAGTTCACCGGCATATTTTCGGCCTCACCTCCAACCACAACACTCTCAGGACGTATACCTAACCAAACCTGCGTTTCAGCCTTAATACTTTCTTGAAATATGTAATTACTCAGATCAGGTGATTCACACCACCCCCCTTCCAACTTAAATATGGGTTTGTTATTCTGCAATATTGTGCCCTTTAAGAAGTTCATACTCGGCGAACCAATAAATCCAGCAACGTATTTGTTGACAGGATTGCTATAAATTTTCTTAGGGGTATCCAATTGCTGAATGAGACCGTCTCTCATAATGGCAATTCGGTCTGCCAAAGTCATGGCTTCAATCTGGTCATGGGTCACATAAATCATGGTATTGTCGAGCTTCTGGTGTAGCCGCTTAATCTCGACTCTGAGCTCAGTACGCAACTTAGCATCCAAATTAGATAAAGGCTCATCAAACAGAAAAACTTCAACATCCCGAACCAAAGCACGACCTATTGCAACTCTCTGGCGTTGGCCACCAGACAGGGCAGCAGGTTTACGATCCAAAAGCGATTCAATCTGCAGAATCTCTGAAGCGTGCTTGACGCGTTTTTCAATTTCCTCTTTTGGTAGGCCTGCATTTTTCAGACCGAACGACAGGTTGCCCTTGACCGTCATTTGCGGATAAAGTGCATAGGATTGAAATACCATTCCAATACCCCTCTGCGCAGGTTCATCCCAGGTAACGTTTTTCCCATTGATAAAAATCTGCCCATCAGTAATATCCAAGAGTCCGGCGACGCAGTTCAGCAATGTTGATTTGCCGCAACCTGAAGCTCCCAAGAGCACCAAAAATTCTCCTTTTTCAATCGTTAGATTGAGGTCCTTGAGGACCACAACTTCGCCAAAATTAAGAGACAGTTTTTTAATTTCTATACTATTCATTTTTTATTTATCCTTTAACTGCGCCGGCAGCAATACCGCGCACGAAGAGTTTGCCTGAAATAAAATAGATGGCCAAAGGCACCAGTCCCGTCAACAAGGTAGCGGCCATATTTACGTTATATTCTTTCACCCCTAGAACAGAGTTCACAATGTTATTTAGTTGAACAGTCATTGGGTAGTTTGCCGGCTTGGTATAGATCACTCCAAATAGAAAGTCATTCCAAATACCCGTCACCTGCAAAACAATAGCGACGGCGAATATTGGTAGTGACATCGGCATCATGACGCGGAAGTATATTCCCCAAAATCCGGCCCCATCGACTCTAGCAGCTTTAAAAAGCTCTTCAGGGATGGTGGTGAAATAATTACGAAATAATAGTGTCAAAATAGGCATTCCAAAAATAGTATGAATAAGAATTAAGCCAGGTAATTTTGTATAAAGTCCCAAATCACGTAACAGTATTACAAGTGGATAAATCATAATCTGATAAGGAATAAATGCGCCAAATATTAATATAGTAAAAAACAGATTGGCTCCCTTAAAGCGCCAGTTTGCCAAAGCGTAGCCATTAATTGATGCGATTGCGATCGATATAACAACCGAAGGTACGGTGATTTTAACTGAATTCCAGAATCCTCGTGACAAGCCGTCACAATTGAGCCCTGTGCAAGCCTGACTCCATGCTTTGACCCAAGGTTCGAAAGTTATCTCAAGGGGCAATGAAAAAATATTCCCCATGCGAATTTCCGGCATACCCTTGACCGATGTAACCAACATCACATAAAGCGGAATCAGGTAATATACCGCAACGACGAACAATGTCCCGTAAAGAATGATATTTCTGCGGCTCAGCGTTTTGCGTGGTTTTGGCCCGCTGGGTCCATCTATCGAATGTACAACGGCAGAATCAGCCATGCTTGCGTCTCCCAAACTCTAAATAGGCAAAAGGAATCAAAACAATCAGAACAGACACTAACATCATAGTAGAGGCAGCAAAGCCTTGACCCAGATTTTGAGCGCTAAACATATAGTCGTATACATATTTTGCAGGTACCTCTGAAGAGATTCCTGGACCACCAGAGGTTTGAGCAACAACCAAATCGTATACTTTAATTATTCCAGCGGCAATAATAACAAGTGTTGTGATAAAAACTGGACGCATCATTGGAATCACGATGCGTATATAGGTTTTCCACATCGGAATACCGTCAACTCTGGCTGCCTTCCAGATTTCCTGGTCAATTCCGCGCAGACCTGCCAGCATCAGGCACATAATAAAACCTGTCCCCTGCCAAAGACCAGCAACCAAAATCCCATAAATAACTATATCTAAATCATAGAGTGGATTAAATACAAAGGAGTCAAACCCTAACGAGCGAACAATTTTCTGAACGCCATAATCTGGATTTAGAATCCATTGCCAAACCAAACCAGTAACAATAAAACTAAGAGCAAATGGGTATAAAAAAATTGTCCTAAAAGTGTTTTCAAACCTTGTTTTTTGATCTAATAAGGCCGCCAACATAAAACCAATAAAAAGTGAAAAAATCAACGAACAGATCCCATAAATTGCAAGATTCTCTATCGAGATATACCAGCGATCAGAGCTCCAGAGACGCTCATATTGACCAAGCCCAACAAACTCACTTTTTGGAAGCATACGGCTATTCGTAAACGAATGATAAACCGTCCACAAGGTTGCTATAACGAAAACACCTATAGCAGTAAACACCATAGGCAATGCTGCAATTTTGCTAGACAAATTATTAACAAGGGAGCGCTCAATAAATCCTGGGCGCACTAATTTAGAATCTCTCGATCCAACGATAAACAATATTAAAGCAAATAAAATACAAACAACTGTCGCGAACAAAGCGAAAGGCTCGAATGTATTCCAGACTTTGCGATAGCCTTTAAGTACTGGAAATATTAACTGAATATCTTTTTGAGCAAATAACCAAAGCGTTGCTGAGAATGTTGCTGCAATAAGCCAGCCTAGTGCTTGCTTTCGAAGTCGATTCGTAATAAATATAAATTTGCCAGCCTTAAATCCAATCCAAATTACTGAAAGGGAGGAAAAAAGTAGAATTAGGTACTGAATATTTTGAAATAGCTGGGATTTTATCCCAACAGTGGCTAATATCAATGAAACAAAGGCCAACGCTACTGAACCAACAAATAATCTTTCAGACTGAACTTTTGTAAGCATAATTATTATTATAATTTACAAGAAATGGTTAAAAAATATTTAATAGAAACTAGGATTATCAGATGAAGAACTGCCGAGCCCTAGATAAGCTCGACAGTCTTTTTTATTAATGCTTAGTCAGCAGTTGAGATGATCTTAGCATATTTAGCTTGAGCATCCTCAGCACTCATATACAAGTCACTCCAAAATGTTGACATCAGTTCTTGAATCTGATTCTGTGTATCAGGTGAAAGAAGAATGTCTCCTGAAGGAAGAACATTTCCACCTGCAAGAATCTTCAAACCCTTCTGCATACAATCATTCGCAGTTGACATATCGATGTCACCACGGATTGGCAACGAACCTTTTTTCAGGTTAAATGCCACTTGAACTGCTGGCGATACCAGAAGTGCAGCAAGCTCTTTTTGTGCCGCTTCGACATCAGCATCATCCTGAACTGGGAAATAAAACGCATCTCCTCCAGTGTCCAAAATTTCACGATTTCCTAAACCCGGAAGACATGAATAGTCCCTACCAGCAACTGAACCGGCAACGCTAAACTCACCTTGCGCCCAGTCTCCGTGGATCTGACCACCCGCTTTACCAGTAATTACTAGATTGGTAGCTCGATTCCAGTCACTTATATTCGAGCCAATAGCCATTTTGCGCGCATCATCAAAAGCTTTCCATACACGAGCATATTCAGGACCAGCTGCGACTTTAGCATCCTTGTCACGATTTACAGCGTACCAAGCATCCTCGCTGACTAACGCTACAGATAAAACACCAAAAGCCAAACCTACTTGCCAGCCTTGCTGACCCATTGCTAAAGGAACAATACCGTTAGCACGAAGTGCAGGACCTGCAGCCACAAACTCATCCCAATTTGTTGGAACAGCAACACCTGAACTCTCATACGCGTCATGACTCAGCCACAACCATTGTGCTGAGTGAATGTTCACAGGCGCACAATAAACGCGACCATCAACAGTACATGCGTCTAGTAGATTGCTAGGAAAAATAACATCCTCCCATCCGTTAGCTTCAGCAACATCAGTCAAATCCAAAAGCAAACCTGCTTCGATTAACTCTTCAGCCTGACGACCGTGGTTAAGTTGTGTCGCGCCCATTGGCTCACCGCCAATGATTCTACTGATAATGATTGGTCTCGCTACACCACCAGATCCAGCGATAGCTCCATCAACCCAATTATGACCTGTTGAGTTGAATGCCTTGGCAAATTCAGCGACAGCAGCGGCTTCCCCGCCTGAAGTCCACCAGTGTGTAACTTCAAGGTCTGTTGCCGATGCCACATTGACAATGCCAGTTAATAGCGCTGTTGCAACAAGAGCAGTTTTCTTAAAACATTTAAGTAACATGAGTTTCTCTCCTATATATATATTTATAAAAATTTACTTAAAACAACTTTAATTCCAAATACATAAATATCATTGGAACCGGTTCCATTTTAGACCTTAATATTTTATACTTTTGTGTCAAATTGTGTCAAATTGTGTCAAATTATGTCAAAAAGATTAATAGTCATAAATAGTAAAAAACCTATATATACCAACAGAATAGCACAAAATGAGTTATAATCCATAAATAGAATTGAGTAATTATGGCAACAATAAGGGATGTAGCAAAGTTAGCTGGAGTTGGTGTTGGAACTGTTTCCAGAGTTCTTTCTGGAAAAGGCTCTGTCTCATCCAAAACTCTGTTGAAAGTAAACCACGCTATGGAGGTTTTAAGCTTTAAACCAAACATCGCAGCGCGCTCATTAGTATCAAAAAAGATTAATACAATAGGCATCTGGGGCACTGAAACATCTGGTGAAATAAACAGAAATACCCTAAGAAAAATTGAAAGTGAACTCAAGCCTTTCGACGTACATTTGATTTTTTCCGATGGTGAATTAAATTCCAAACAGAACCCTAGCGCTGCTAGAGATTCATTTGATAGTCTCATCAATAAAGGTTGTGACGGAATAATTATTTGGGGTTCAGATCTTCCAGCGCGTGAAATTCTTCAGATCGAAAATGAATTTTCTGACATTACATTACTAAACAATAGAGTTGAGTTAATCGATGACAAGTGTTTTTATTTCGATCACTATCAAGCTGGCTATGTTTGTGGACAATACTTGATTGACAAGGGGCACAGAGATATCGCTTGCATTACTGGTTGGTTTAAAGTTTATGACGGTAATCAGAGACACCAAGGATTCATGAATGCAATGAATGACAATCATGTTGATATCCCTGAGGAATTAATTTTTGAAGGGGATTACACCTTTAAAAAGGGATATGAAGGTGCGCTAGACTTATTAAAGCAAGATAAACCCTTCACTGCCCTTTTCTGTGGAAATGACCAATCAGCGATGTCCGCTATCGCCGCAATAACAGGCAAAGGATTAGATGTGCCTAATGATATTTCAGTAATGGGTTATGATGACATGAATATAGCTACCTATACAAGCCCTCCCCTCACCACAGTGCGCATTCCATTTAACAGAATGGCAGTAGCAGCGACAAGACGACTATTAAATGGTTGCTACGACCTTGACTTGAAAGTCGACTGTGATTTTCCAGTTGAACTTATTGAAAGGAAAAGCGTTATAAACCTATAAAAATCAAATAGCTGCATATCTTGATACAATTTGACACAAAACAAAAAATAACCTAGTTTATACTTTTTTAAGTTCATTTTATTTATCTCTTTAAGCAGCTCCCATTTAATAAAATTATGAACAACAATCAATCAGACATAGGCTTAATAGGTTTAGGAGTCATGGGTGTGAATTTGGCGTTAAACCTAGAAAGTCATGGCTATCAAGTTTCTGTACATAACCGCTCTAGAAAGGAAATTGATGATTTAACTAATATTCGTGCTAAAGAAAAAAATATTGTTGGTTGCGCCGATATCGCTGATTTCATTAATAGCATTAAAAAACCTCGAAAAGTGATGATGATGGTCAAAGCAGGTAAAGTTGTTGATAATTATATTGACAAACTGATTCCCCATTTGGACAAAGGCGATATTATCATCGATGGTGGCAACTCTCACTATTCTGATTCAATTAGAAGATCTAAATCGCTAGAAGAAAAAGGGTTTTACTTTATCGGAGCCGGGGTATCTGGAGGAGGAGAAGGAGCCCTTAAAGGACCTTCAATTATGCCAGGCGGTTCAACTTCTGCCTGGCCTGAAGTCAAAGATATCTTTCAGTCAATATCAGCCAAAGTAGAAAACAATGAACCTTGCTGCGACTGGATAGGCGGGGATGGTTCAGGACATTTTGTCAAAATGGTGCACAACGGCATTGAGTACGGCGATATGCAATTGATATGTGAAGCGTACCAAATAATGAAAGATGTACTGGAGATGACAAATGATGAAATGCACCAGGTCTTTAAACAATGGAATAAGGGTGATTTGAGTAGTTATCTGATTGAAATTACCGCTGACATTTTGGCCTTTAAAGATAAAGACGGTAGCCCGCTAATTGATAATATTCTTGATACTGCCGAGCAAAAAGGGACCGGCAAATGGACCGCAGAAGCCGCACTTGAACTCGGCACTCCGCTGACTTTGATCGGGGAAGCGGTTTTCTCTAGATTCCTGTCCACTATCAAACAGGAACGAGTCGAAGCGTCAAAGTTGTTTAGCAATTCTAGCGCCAGATTTAAAGGAAATAAAACTCAAACTCTTAATGACATTCATGATGCGCTTTATGCCTCAAAAATTGTTTCTTATGCCCAAGGCTATACCCTCCTCTCCGAGGCAGCGAAACAATACAACTGGAAACTTAACTATGGCGCTATTGCTATGATGTGGCGTGGCGGGTGTATTATCCGTTCAGCTTTCTTAAACAAAATTAAAGCCGCCTATGATAATAATCCAGATACAAAAAACCTCTTGCTCGACCCATTTTTCAACGACAAAATAAAAGCCTGTCAAGAGGGATGGCGTCGAATCGCTTCGCTCGCTCTAATTAATGGAGTTCCCGTTCCTGCTATGACATCATCTCTATGCTATTTCGATGGATATCGCTCTGCCAAATTACCTGCTAACCTGCTGCAAGCTCAAAGAGATTACTTTGGCACTCATAGTTATGAACGTATAGACAAGCCTAGGGGCGATTATTTCCATACAGAATGGATAAATCAGTGATAACTCTTCTTCAGAATGATGATGTTGACCTTAATGGCAGATTTACCGTTAGGGAGTTGACCGATTTAGGGCGAACTCAAATGGCACTCTAGAGGAGTGATGGTGCCTAATTGGAGAATCGACTGACAAATCAATCAAGAAAGTAAACCAAGACAGGTATTTTGCATTGTTTTTTGTCTTGAGACAGAAAATATATGCGCCAGTCATCAAATACATATCTTCTGATAATTTCTTTTTTATAGTTTTATCATAATCAATTTCTACCGAAGCTTGGCCTTCTATGGCTCTAATAAAATAGTCCTGTATTTGTTCTGAAGTGGATAGCGCGTTTGGCAAAAAAGTTGGTAATAAAGTGGCACTATCATGGTACAAATCTAGAATTGATCCCAAATCGCCATTATTGAAATATTCAACCCAACGATCGATAATAATTTCTGGGCTTTGGTCTTGGCTATTCATAATTATGATATCACTTAGTAAAATACCAATTTAGAGATTGGTTTTGCTTGTTTTCGAGATAAGTATCCCAGAAATTTAATTCTGTTTTTCTTCTTTTCGTAGTCCTTGATATATTTGCAGTAAAACAATCAAAATCATAATAACAAATAAGGCAAGACTGATCGGCCTCTCCCACATAAATGAAAAAGATCCGTCATTAATCAACAAAGCTCGGCGTAAATTTTTCTCTATCATTCCGCCCAAAATAAAACCCAATATTAATGGCGGCATAGGATAGTTTAAAATCCTAAGAACAAGCGAAAGTAGGGCTACAATGGCCATAAAATAGATATCAAAAGCATTAAATGAAATCAAATAAACCCCGGTAACAGAGAAAAACAAAACCAAAGGCACTAAAATGTTTTTAGGAATCGCCAATATACGGGCAATATAAGGAATCAGAGGTAAGTTCAAGACCAATAAAACGACGTTACCAATGTACATAGAAACAATAACAGCCCAGAAAAGCTCAGGCTGTTCAATGTAGAGTCTTGGCCCTGGCTGAACTCCGAAAGACAACAACGCGCCTAACATAACAGCGGTCGTTCCCGAGCCCGGAATACCTAGAGTTAAAAGAGGTACAAAAGACCCAGTACAGGCAGCGTTATTTGCCGTTTCAGGTGCTGTTAGACCTTTAATCGAGCCTTTGCCAAACTTTAATTTTTCTTTTGCTGAGGCTATGCTTCTCTCAAAACCCCAAGCTAAGAAGCTCGCAATTGTAGCTCCTGCTCCTGGCAACACACCCACCAAGAAACCAAGTACAGATGTCCGACCAACGACCGGAACCATTTCCTTAACCTCTTCTTTGGATAATTTAATAGACCCTAATTTTTCTTTACTAACGTCAGAGGCTGAAAAACTAATATCCATCTTTTTAAATATAATCATAAATGCTTCGCTCATGGCAAAGGTTGCCATTACCAGTAAAACGAAACTAATCCCATCCATCAAGTTGATATTGCCAAAATGAAATCGAGTAATGTCAGACAATGAGTCCTGTCCAACAGTTGCCAATGCCAATCCAAACATGGTCATAATCATGGCCTTTAGGAATTGCCCTTTGCTAGCGAATGCAGCGATTGATAAAAGGCCAACACACATAAGAGCAAAGTAATCGGCCGACTGAAAACTTAAACTTACCCTTGCCAGTTGAGGGGCAGCAACTAATAAAAATAGTGCAGCAATCGTACCACCAGAGAAAGAGGCGTAAGCCGCTATAGCCAATGCCTTCCCTGCCTGACCATTTTTAGCCATCGGGTAACCATCAAAAGAACTTGAAACTGTACCTGCAACTCCAGGAGCATTAATAAGGATAGAGGATGTTGATCCACCAAAAATTGCGCCATAGTAGACACCCGCCATTAGTATCATGGCCGAAGCAGGATCAAATCCATAAGTGATAGGTATCATGAGCGCTATTGCTGACATAGGACCGAGACCCGGCAACATACCAATAATAGTGCCGGCAAAGCAACCCATCATGACCATAATAATGTTATAGCCGCTGAAGGCGGTATCGATACCAATCAGTATTCCTTCGATCATGAAATCACTCCTAGAAATTGAAGAAAAGGGTCACGTATATAAACGTCTAGTAATCCATGCAACATAAATTGCAAGCCGGCTACAACGGGGAATGAACAAAGCAATAAAGTTTTGTAACTACGAACACCTAAATAATAATAAGAAACTAATAGGAATAGGTTAGTAGATAAAAAGAATCCAACCGATTTGATAATAATGCCATAGGTAAAAACTAAGACAAACAAAACGAAGACTTTTAGCCATTCATATTGACCAAGTTTCTCATTTTCGTTTTTGGATAAAACTAAAGTCAAAAAAGAGACGACGATACCAAGATAGGAAATAAACTTAGGAAACGTTCTTGCATTAAAGTCAGCGTCTTCATCAAAGACAAAAACTTCAATTTCACCAGCTAGATAAGAATAAACAAGAAATAAAAGGAGAAAGATGAGTGCACTTATACGTGTATAGTTAATAGTCACTCACCTTTCTCCCTTTTTACAATAATCTTAAATAACGCCTAATTTCTTCATTAGGTCTGTCATTTCTACAGTCTGCTTTTCTAAGAAAGCCATGAAATCAAATCCAGGATTGTAGATATTGACATAAGCGTTACGCTTACGAACAACTTCCCATTCCGGAGTGCTTTGCATGTCTCCAAGCATTTTTGCAATTTCATACCTATCAGCTGCATTCATATTTGGTGGACCGAAGAAACCTCTCCAGTTAACAAAATATGCATCATAGCCTTGCTCTTTTAGCGTTGGAACGCTTGGAGCATCAGCTGAACGATCATTAGCAGTGATTCCTAAGATACGTACCTGGTCACCAGCTCCTAGAGCTTCACTGAAGCCGGTAGATAGAAGTTGTGCCTCACCAGAAAGCAATCCAGCTAAAGCCTCACCGCCGCCGTCATAAGGTATGTAGACAACGTTATTTGGATTAGCGCCTGCAGATTGGAAAGCAAGAGCACCAATCAAATGGTCCATACTTCCACGAGTCGAGCCTCCTGCCATCTTGACAGATTTCGGATTCGCATTATAAGCGCTCACAACATCTGCGAATGACTGGAAAGGCGAATCAGCTGCAACAGCAATCGCGCCAAAGTCTCCGATAATTCCAGCAATTGGGGTTACATCTTTATAAGACAAAACGCCACTTGCAGCACTATCAGACACATATCCTGAATGACGACTAATCGAACGAAGTACAATTGGTGTTGATTGCACCATAATTGTATTTTTAGGTGTCGTTTTAATCATCCACGCTAGTGCCTTACCACCACCACCACCAGACATGTTTTCAAAGGACGCTGATTCAAGCAGGCCCGATTTAACCAGTGCTTCTCCGGTACCTCTAGCACATCCATCCCAACCTCCTCCAGCACCACCAGGTACAACAAAATGCAACTTATCAACTGCAATTGCTGAACTAGAAAGCGCACCAAACATAAACAAGAAGGATACTAGTTTTATGAATATTTTTTTCATAATATGTCTCTCCTATAATTATTCCTTCCCAACATTAGGAAGAAAGTCAAAAAAATTAATACTTTGGTTAACTATTAATCTATAAGACGAGATAGATAATAATCCTTCATCCTGTCATAAAACTGTCAGGCGATAAAATTTTTTCTTAGAGGGGTAATTTATACATTATTAAAGCTAAAGCTCAACATCGTAACTGAGTTTTAGCCAATCCTTAATCCAGGCAATTGCTATAGGATCAACCTGTGTAGCGATTTCTTTAAATCTACGGGCATCAACGCCGGTTGATTGATGATATACGCCCAAGTAATTTTCTGAAATCTCAATAAAATTTTCTTGGTCTATAATTTTTTTGAATGCCTCTGAAAAAGCATCAATGATTTCTGGACTGGTGTTTTTGTTCATTACCACCATTTTTTGCGCTGAAAAACCTGCAATGAAAAATGCTTTCCATGCATTCCAGCCATCGCCTGATGGCTCTTTGCCATTGATTTCTGAATACACCTCTCTAAAGGTGGGTATATCAGGAAAGTTGGGGTCACGCACAATACTGCCTAGTTTATCTAAAACACCCCATGTCATAATTGGTACAGCCTCACCTTTGTCCACAAGAGGCTTGACTTTTGATAAGAAGGAGGAAGAGGTCTGGTAATCAATATTTACATAACCACGTTCGAACATTAGTCGGCCATCAGCCCTACCTTTAACGCCAAATATTGGCTCTACATCCATTCCAAGCATATCCCAAGCAAGCAATGGAATAAGGTCAAGCCGGGTTGCCCCCTGTGAAGCGAAAATAAAATCCGTATCCAAAACCGATTTAGGATCCTTATTCCATCTTTCACCTAGTTCTTTGGGTAGATAAGCAACACCGCCAGTTGATGATGCCAAGACTACCTCCCAATCTTTATAGTCATATTTGACTCTCGGATCATCCAATAAAAATGGAAACTGAGTAGAGCCTGAAGTGGAAAAAATGACGGAACCGTCAATTGGCGCCTGCGAGCTAAACCAATTTGCACCTTTAGTTGAGCCTGCGCCAGGCATATTAAGCACTTCAACATTCGGCTTGCCTGGCAACTCTTGGGATAACAACGGAGCATAAAAGCGCGCCAACACGTCTGCACCTCCACCGGGCGAGAATGGCACCACCCATTTAATAGTTTTTCCACTAAAGTTTAGCTCTGCAAAAACACTGTTTGATATTAGAAATAATGCGCCAAGCACTAAAGCAGAAAAAAAAGAAGTAAACTTTAAACGGTTAATATTTTTCATCCAGGCGCCCATGATAGAAAGATTATAAAGATTAATCAAATATTAATTCATATTAATAAAGCCATAATATACTTATCTACTGTCGGCAGACTGTCGATATTGCAAATCTACTCACTTCATTAGTGAATTTGATTTATACTTTTTTTACTGGGAAAATATCAAGCACACAATAATGCGAATTGTTCTAGTAGAAGATAATAAAATGCTCGCTGAAGGCATCGAGAAAGTGCTTTTAGATGAAGGTCATTCTGTAGATTTTTTTACCGATGGTGGCCATGCTGACAGTCACCTTGCTCGCGAAGGAGCGGACCTGGCAATTATTGACATCAATCTACCTACTTTGGATGGAATTTCTATAACTAAAAATATTAGAAAACGAAATCAGGTTTTTCCAATAATTATTCTTACTGCCCGAAGCGCCACTATAGACCGTGTCAATGGTCTTGATGCCGGTGCAGACGATTACCTTGTCAAACCTTTCAAAATGGCTGAATTAGATGCGCGAATAAGAGCGCTTTCTAGAAGAAATGTTCATTTGTCATCTAAAAAAGAGGCTATAGGCGAGTTAGAATTTGATAGAACTTCACGTAGACTTTACGTCAATGGCAACGAATTGACCCTCAACCGAAGAGAGTTGACTTTATTTGAAATCTTATTAAGCAGAAAAGGTCAATATGTTTCAAAATCATTTCTTGCTGATACGCAGTACGGCATAGGTTCTGATATCAGCATGAATGCTGTCGAATTGAGCGTATCACGTTTACGAAAAAAACTTAGCGACCATCAAATTCAAATAACAACTGCGCGTGGAATTGGTTACATGATGGACGAGGAAAACTGATGAGTCTAAAAGTGCCCTCTCTGCGTGGTCGATTATTAGCCTTAATTGTTTTACCTTTACTGATCATAGTTTCTATTGGCACCATTGCTCTTTATTACGATTCAGAAAAAAAATCTCAGCAAATTTATGACAAATTACTACATTCCATCTCGCAAGTTATTTTGCGCGACGTAGTCATTAGTGAAGGTGATTTACTTACAGAGCAACTGCTTGAAACTCTTACCGACACTATAAATGACCAGATTTTCTATCAAGTTAGGGATGACAAAGGCGGCTCACTTTATGTTGGTTACGCTAATCCCCCAGAATTACCGGTAAATACAATAGTCAAACCCTATACGCCTGTTTTTTTCGATTCAGTTTATCGTGACCAGGCTGTTAGAGTTATCGCTTCCCGAGAATTTGTCGCCGCTCTTGAAACACCTGACTGGGTTACTATCTATGTATGGCAGACAACGATAGGTCAAAAACGTTTACTGCTAGAGTTGGCTAGTAGTGCGTTTGTGACAATGATGATTATGTTATTGTCAACCTCACTGATTGTCTGGTTTGGCGTGAAATTTGGGCTCAAACCGCTCTTGGACTTGCAAAGTGCGATTATGAAAAGATCGGCGGACGACCTAGGTAGAATTAAGCGAATCGTACCAATGGAGGTGTCAAGCTTGGTTAATTCGATGAACAAGCTATTTGACCAATTAAGAAGTGCTTTTGCCGAAAAGGATGACTTTATAGCCAATGCGGCGCATCAATTAAGGAATCCAATAGCCGGCATTCAAAGTCAGGCCGAAGCCGCCGAGCGTTCCAAAACCCTTGAAGGCATGAAGCAAAGAGTCGGCGATGTTGTCACAGCAGCAAGAAAAACCTCCAGACTAACACATCAATTGCTCTCAATGGAACATGTTTCACAGCAATCCATTAAATCCGAATTTCAAGCACTTGACCTGGTTAAATTAACTCAAGAAACATTGGCAAACCTTGCCCTTCGAGCGCAGCAGCAGAATGTAACACTTTCCCTTGAATGTAAAGAGAGTCAAATCGAGCTGCATGGTAGTGAAACGTTTTTGAGTGAAGCAATCGATAATCTGATAGATAATGCTCTGGTCTATGGCTGTCCAAATGGCGGCAAGATCGATGTTGAAATAAAATTGGATGATACCGACGTTCACCTTTATGTTCAAGATTATGGCAAAGGCATTGACCCTGAGTTAATTACAAAAGTGTTGGAAAGATTCGTTCACGGACCCGATACAAATGGAGAAGGCAGTGGCCTAGGTTTGTCAATAGCAAAAACTATTGTTGAATTGCATGATGGAGAGTTAGAGCTTCTCTCAGAAGGCCAAGGTACCCGTGTCCACATTAAAATTCCATTGTAGGTTGGCTGGGTGCTTTTTGAAATTCAAAGTGAATTCAATGCCTCGTAGCAGGCGCCCATGGTGTGATAGTCAGTCTTGCCTGCAGGACTTTTAAGGTTGTCATATTTATTGTTATCTGAATCCAGAATTCGAAACCAGGCGCCATACTCATGGTCTACCATGTGCTTCCAGCTATAGCTCCAAATACGGTTGTACCAATCCCAATAAATCTTCTTGCCTGTTCTCTTTGCTAGTAGCGCAGCGGCAGCAATCGATTCAGCCTGAACCCAGAAGTATTTATCTCCATCACAAACGCTGCCATTGGGTGCAACACCATAGACAAGACCACCTGAAGCTGAGTCCCAGCCCTTATCCACGGCAACGTCGAATAATTCTAGAGCTCGAGTTAAAAGCCAATCCTCCTTAATGTATCTTTCTAGAATAATCAACAACTTTGCCCATTCAGTCAAATGGCCAATTTGAAAACCCCAAGGTCGAAACAAGTCGCCTGGAGTGTCTTTATTGAATAACCAGTCAATCTGCCAGTCAGAATCGTAATGCTCCCATATAAGGCCATCAGCCAGGCTTGCCTGCCTTTGGCAAATATTTCTCGCAACCAGAAGTGCGCGCTGCAAATATTTCTCTTGTTGAGTTGCCTCGAAAGCCATAATGAGTGCTTCGCAGGAATGCATATTGGCATTCTGTCCGCGATATTCGGATACATTAACCCAATCAGCACTGATCTCGTCACAATAGAGACCGTCGCCCTCCGACCAAAAATATTTTTCCATCAGGTTGAATGTTTCTTCTATATGGCCCTTTGCTTCGGAAACGCCAGCCTTATAGGATACCGAATAAGCCAACAGTACGAATGCCAGGCCATAGCAATAATTGGTTGGGTCTTGAGACGCCTTGTCATTCAAAATCCAAGCATAACCTCCAGTTTTGCTATTAAGGTGGAACTGGCGCAAATAATCTATGCCATGTCTGACAATATCTAGATACTCGCTATTGTTAAATTGCCTCGCAGCCATCGCATAGTTAAAGATGAATCTAGTACTGTTGACCAGATGCCGGGTCTTTGAATTATAGACGCTACCGTCATCGCGGAAGTGTTGAAAAAATCCTCCGGCTTCCCTGTCAATACAGCGGGGGTGGTAAAAAGACATGATGGAGCGGATATGGTCCAGCAAAAATTCCTTGTCACCGAATTCTGGTGTCATCACAGTAGGTTGTTACAAAGGGAAATAAACCTCAACAATTAGGCCTCCGCCAGAACGGTCTTTAAGTTCAAGCTCGCCGCCATGGATGTTTGCAATGTTTCGCGCTATCCCCATCCCCAAACCTGAATGGGTATCGCTTGGTTTATGCTCTAGACGATAGTAGGGCTTGAAAACGTTTTCCTTGTCGGTATCACTCAAACCAGGGCCCTTATCTATAATCTCTATCACTATTCCCTTTGCCTCCCTGTGTCCTTTCACTTCTACACCTTTACCGTAGCTCATAGCGTTATTAATTAGGTTGGAGAAAAGACGTTCAATAGCTACAGGCCTGCCCTTCATCGTCATATTTTCTTCCATGTTAAATTTGATAGGTAGTCCCAAAATTTCTTCTTTCTTCAAAATAGTACCTAGCAAATCATTCAAATCAATCACAGAGGTGTTTTCATACTCAATTCCATCTGTCATAATCTGCAGGCTACCCTTGACCATGGTCTCAAGATATTCTAGATCCCCAATCAAATTTTCTTTTATAGGGTTGTCATCTATCTCTTCAACTCTAAGTCTGGCTCTGGTAAGAGGAGTTTTCAAGTCATGTGAAATTGCGGCGAATGATCGTTCCCTATCTGAGATAAATTTTTGGATACGCCTCACCATAGAATTAAACGCTCTGATTGTAGCTACCATCTCTTTAGAACCTTTTTCTTCAATTTGACGAGGGTTACGCCCTTTACCTAAAAGATTGGCCTGCTCAGCCAGCAATTTAAGAGGTAGAACCATCCAACGAACAAATAAAAGAGTGAGCAGTAGTACGGTCAATGATACCGCCGAAAGATTAAATAATCGTTCACCATTGAGCCATTCAAACCCTAATAGCAATTCCCCATTCGGGACAACCGCAGTTAGATACATCCATTCCTCTGCGTCAATTGGAAATTGAACTACGGCAAAAGGACTCTTATCGTCTGGCTCAAGAAGAGTAAACCTTTTCCATTCAGGCGACAATGCAACCATTAGGTTGTCGCCGGTGAGTATTTTCAAATTATCAAAATCTACAAATGTTATATCCAAATCCTCAATCTGACCAACTTTGTTGCTAGCACTGTTATGGAGCATCTGGTCAAACATGCTTTTTTTCAGATTATCCCGAACCAGCAAAGAGAATTCAGATTCAGCGATCGGGACTAGGTCGATATATTTTTTGTTCACTGAAACAAAGAAACGAGTTCCACCCATATCTCGAAGCTGGTCAAGAACAACATGTCGATACTGTTTTGGTAACTGTTCAAAAAAACCAATAGTTTGACCTATACGCGCGCCCATTGCTTGGGATATCTCTGTTAATCTGTCTCTTTCGGATGATCTTAATTGCTCAACCCATAGCCAAGTCCCTAATATTTGAGCAATCAGAATGCCAATAAAGAGCACTGAAGTCATTCTGGCTATGATAGTTTTTGGAATTAACCAAGAAAAGATTGTCTTTTTAGTTGTCAATTTTTCAAAAGAAGTACGTACCCCTTACCCCGAACACTCTGGATAATTTCCCCTTCAAAATAATCACTAAGTTTATGACGTAGACGGCTGACGATAGTATCAATGGAGCGATCAAAAGGTTCAACCTTTCTGCCGTGTAATAGTTCGCCAATCTCCTCTCTGCTCAAAACTAAACCAATCTTTTTATAAAAAACACAAAGCAAGTCAAACTCGGTTCCGGTTAGGTTTATTTTTTCACCTTTGACGGTTACACTCCTAGCGGCGTAGTTCATTTCTATCTGGGAATGGATAATTGCTCCATCTGATTCTGTAGTTGTTCGTCTCAGTAGCGCCTTGATTCGAGCTAGAAGCTCTCTAGGATTAAAAGGCTTCCCTACATAATCATCGGCACCTAACTCCAAGCCCAATATACGGTCTAGGTCATCACTTGCAGCAGTGAGCATGATAATAGGTATGTTTGATTTTTGCCGTAACCTTCGACAAATCTCCAACCCATCAATACCAGGTAAGCCAATATCCAGTACAGCCAGGTCAAATCGTGATTCATCCTCTCTAAGGAAACTTTCGCCATCCATAAAACCCTCTACCTCAAACCCGTTTTTTGTAAGGTATTGGTCTAGAAGCGCGAGAATCTCTCGATCGTCGTCTATAACGGCAATTTTATTCATTTACTTAGCGCCAGGTAATAACTAGTCAAGGGATAAGTATAAACAACTCTACTTTTAAAGCAAATTTTTGAGGCGCTATATCCTAATAAGGCAAGCTAAACTTGCCCTATTTACTCTTTAAAGTAACTAACTATCTAGTGTAATTAACAGCACTGATAGCAGTCAGAGGTGCTACTAGATTTGTCTCCGCGTATACACCCCGCTGTTACCTATTTGGTCTGTTTAGCCTTTGGCGTAAGTTTGTGCCGTTTCACTGTTAAATTCAATCATCACGCATGGCTCATCACCTACTACCTGGGCTTGATGGCCGGGCTTGCATTCATACACATCTCCCGGACTTATCGTCTCTGTACTTCCATCCTCGTGCTCTACCAGTAGTTGGCCTGACTGAACGATCCCGAGATGGTGCGCCTGGCAACTTTCTGTGCCAGCCACTGGCGCAATACATTCGGACCATACCCATCCCGGCTGAACCGTCATGCGTGCCACGTTTACATTGCCAATCGCTATAATTTCAACGGTGGTTTTGTCAGGGCTTCTGACCTCATCTGGTGACGAAAAATCAATTTTATGAATTCCTGCTGACATTTCTCTTTCTCCCTTTGTATTAATAAAAATTTAGCGCCTGACATTGCCAATTCACTAGACGCTTGATTTATTGTACATGGAATAATTATTTACTTTTTAATTGATTGTTGTATTTTGATTGCGACAGTGTTTTTGATGTCAAATCTGGCAACTCAAACTGTCAATAATTCATCCCAACTAGTGGTATACCTGTTTGACCTAAATTCAGCCCTCGGATACCACCTGTCATTGCCAATCTCACTGGCATACTTGAGCGACTCATTAAAGCGCCTATTGATGCTTTGCATAGCGCTCGAACTGTTGTCGCTGTTTATCTGTGGTTGTTCGTTTTGGGTGGATGAAAACAAGTCCTGCTGGCGGTAATTCTTGGTCAGGTTTCCGAGCACTATGCCGCCCTTATAGAAGGAGTGTCCGGGTTCATAGATAAGCCTTAGAGTTTTTGCTGTGAGCGGAATGATTTGTGACTCATCTTGGATTGCCGTTGTCATGCCTATTGTTTTTGATAGATGGACACAGGGTTTGTCTTTTTTGTGAGGGTTGGTGTAGATAAAAACGGTCAGCGTTGTGGCTGCGAGCTGGTGGCTATTTAATTTGTTGACAGCTTTTCTGGTTAGCACTGTGAGTGCCTGCTTGAGTTCATCGAAGTCGCTCAAATCAGAACCGAATGAGCGAGACGAGACGATCTGTTGTCTGGTTGGCGGGATAAGCTCAATAGGGATGCATGGGTGGCCGCGGAGCTCTTGGTAGACCCTCTTTCCGTTAACCCCCAGCAGGGTCTCAATAATACCGACATCGGCCCGATAAAAGTCGTAGCTGGAGTTGATATTAATGCGGGCGAGCTTGTTGGAGCTTTGTCTACCTATACCCCATAGCTTTCTGGCCCTGACCGACCTTAACAAATCGCAATACCTTTGATGGGGGAGCGTGTCTATGTCAAATACCCCTTTGAATCTGGGATAGCTTTTGGCGATATGGTTGGCCAGCTTCGCCAGGACTTTAGTTCTACCTATACCGACACAGACCGGGATGCCTGTCCACTCCTTTACCTGGCCTCTTAGGGACTGCATATGGGTTATCAGATTAAACGGCAAACCTGTCAAATCTATGAAGCTCTCGTCGATAGAGTAGATCTCTTGAATGGGAGAGTAGTTATCGATAATCTTCATCACTCTCGAGGACATGTCTCCATATAGGGGGTAGTTGGAGGATTTAACCTGAACGCTATTTTTCTGCACTAGACCTTTGACCTGGAAGTAAGGCACACCCATCCCGATGCCTAGCGCTTTGGCTTCATTGGAGCGGGCAACAACGCAGCCATCATTGTTAGACAAAACAACAACCGCCTTGCCCTCTAGTTTGGGCTCGAATACTCTCTCGCAGGATGCATAGAAGTTGTTGCAGTCGACCAGGGCAAACTTTTGCCGCCCAGCTCTAGTCATACTGGTGTATTACCGAGGTCACCACGCCCCATATAATGAGTTCACTGGTACCCCCGATCTTGATATCTTCAAAGTCAGGGTTTTCAGCCTTAAGGGTTACATTGCCTTTGTATTTGTGAAGCCTTTTGACGGTAAACTCGCCATCAACAACGGCGATCACTATCTTGCCGCTTTTAGCGGTCAGAGACCTGTCAACTATCAATATGTCCCCCTGATGGATGCCGGCACCGAGCATAGAGTCTCCCTGCGCCTTGACAAAGAAGGTGGCCTCTTTGTGGTGGATTAGGTGGGTATTCAAATCGAGCGTGTCCTCCAAGTGGTCATCTGCCGGCGAGGGGAAGCCTGCCTGCACACGTGAGGTAAAGATCGGCACTAGAAGCTCTTTTGTATTCTCCTTGGCGAGCATAACCTCGACTCCCGACTTGAGTTGAGATTTATACATCTCGATAGAGGGAAGGATTGAATCAACAAGGCTAAACGGCACCCTGAGCACTTTAGTCCCTTCCTTGAAGCTGCCTGAATTCTTTTTACGGCCGGCGCCCTTTCTAGCGCCTCCATGGTTATTCTTGTTCATCCTTTACTTGAATTTTGTAACAATATTCAAGTTGAGATTATAGGCCAACTGTTATAAGCAGTCAATCAAAAAAATGAAAGAAATTAAACGGAAGCCAGTTGGCGTAATTTTTTCGCCGCCTCGCTATGGCGATGAATCAATTGAGCTTCATCACTGTCGGTAATTTTTCCATCAATGACGCGCCAATTCCCCGCCACCATGACTCTGTCTGCCCTCTGTGCGCCGCACAGTATTAACGCTGCCAAGGGGTCATGGCTACCGGAAAATCTCAGCTCATCCAGCTTGAATAGCGCTAGATCTGCCTGCCTTCCGGTCGCTATTTCGCCTATATCGCTTCTTCCTAATAGTTTCGCCGAGCCTTTGCTTGCCCAGTCATATGCATGTTGATGGGTAATCTTTGATGCGCCATAGCGCAGGCGCTGCAAATACATCGCCTGTCTAAGCTCGGCTATCATATTGGATCCGTCATTTGAAGCCGAACCGTCTACACCCAAACCTACAGCGGAGCCGGCCTCTTCGAGCTCGAGGCTGCGACAGATGCCAGAAGCCAGCATCATATTGGAGCTAGGGCAGTGACAAATGCCGACCTTAGATTGGCCCAATTTTTGAATCTCTCGTTCATTGAAATGGATTCCGTGAGCCAGCCAGGTACGCTCAGATAGCCAGCCCACACTTTCAAGATAATCGACAGTCCTGAGGCTATACCTCTCTAGGCAAAAACTCTCTTCGTCTATGGTCTCCGCTAGATGGGTATGGAGGCGGACGTCATAGCGCTCAGCAAGCTTTGCCGTATCTTTCATCAGTTCTGTGGTTACAGAGAATGGCGAACACGGCGCCAAGGCGATCTGGGTCATCGCGCCCTCGGCACTGTCGTGATAGGTCTTGATCACTCTCTCGCTGTCAATTAGGATTTCGTCATCACTCTGGACAACGCTTTGTGGCGGCAGACCGCCATCGCTTTCCCCTAAACTCATCGAGCCCCTAGTTAGAACAACACGCATACCTAATTTTTGAGCCTCTTCGGCTTGAATATCTATAGCGTTTTCAAGCTGACTTGGGAAAAGATAATGGTGATCACTTGCGGTGGTACAACCAGACAATAACAGCTCAGACAGGGCCAATTCAGTGGCAACCGCCAACATCTCCGGTTGGATATGAGCCCATACCTTGTAGAGACTCTTTAGCCACGGAAATAATTCCTTGTTTAGTGCCTCAGGGTAAGACCTGGTAAGGGTTTGATAGAAGTGATGATGGGTATTTATCAGGCCCGGCAAAACGACGCTGTCGCTGGCATCGTAGATCTCATCAATCGCTGACTCTGGGGTCTTTCCCGAGCCAACCAACTCAACAATTCTCTGACCCCTGATCACTACACCGTCTGCGCTATCTTTTGCACACACCGCTAATGGTTTCTTTATCCAAATTGTTGCTTGGTCATTAATGCTCATTTAGCCTTAATTTTAAGGTTATTTAAGGCCATTATGATACAACTAATTAGAGAGATTTGCCGGCAGAATCAAACCAGTGCGCATTGTCCAGGTCAAAACCGACATCAACCTTCTGTTGAGCCCTAATATCGGTTTGATTATTCAGCTTGATAGATAATTCCTGCTCCCCAATGGTGACTCCGTAGAGGTAGCTGTCAGAGCCCAATTGTTCGACGCTATTTACCTCTAGAGGGAGTGAATTTTCTTCTGTAATTGAGAGATGTTCGGGTCGAATACCAAAAATGGATGAGTTTTCTGGGGCAAATTTTTTGAGACTCTCAGGGAGTGATGAGTAGTCCAAAAAATTCATTTTTGGGGAACCGATAAATCCCGCAACAAATTTATTGGCCGGACTATTATAAAGCTCTAATGGGGCGCCCACCTGCTCGATAATCCCTTCATTCAAAACTACAATCTTATCTGCCATTGTCATCGCCTCTACCTGATCATGGGTAACATAAACCATTGTATTGCCTAGGCGTTCATGAAGCGCCTTCAGTTCAACACGGGTTGCTACCCTTAGCTCGGCGTCTAGATTTGATAATGGTTCGTCAAACAAATATATAGAAGGCTCCCTCACAATAGCCCTTCCAATTGCAACTCTCTGCATCTGTCCGCCGGACAGCTGTCCGGGACGCCTCTTCAAATACTCTTCCATCCTAAGCAGTCTGGCAGCCTCTTGGATTCTTTTTTCAATTTCTGTTTTGTCTAGCTTTAAATTCTCCAGACCGAAGGCAAGGTTTTGGCGAACACTCATATGTGGATACAATGCATATGACTGAAAAACCATCGCCAACCCCCTCTTGGCGGCAGATATATCGTTCACCCTATCTTCATCGATAAGTATTGAACCATCACTGATCGCCTCTAGACCGGCAATCATTCTAAGCAATGTTGATTTTCCGCAACCCGACGGGCCTACCAGAACGCAAAACTCACCATCTAATACTTCAAGGTTGACTCCATGTATAACTTGTGTTTTTCCGTAAGATTTTTTTATATCTATAAGCTTAAGATTTGCCATAATACTATTTTATTCCTGTTGTTGCTATTCCAGTTGTAATATACTTTTGCAGAAAAACAAAGACCAAAGTTGTAGGAATTAAACTCACCACTGTCATTGCCAATTGGTAGTGTTCCTGTGCAATGTATTCGCCTTGAAAGTCTAATAAACAAAGCTGTATTGTATAGGCGGCCTTGGTCGTCGAGACAGCTATCATTGGCAGTATCAAGTCGTTCCATCTCCATATTATCGACAGAATACCGAGAACAGCTACCGCAGGAAGAGCCAGAGGTAGAACAATGCGCCAATAGATGGTCCATTCACTGGCAGCATCCATTCTTGCAGCCTCCAACAACTCGTCCGGAATGGTCAGCATATACTGCCTCAACATAAACACCCCGGTCGGGGTTGCCGCTCCAGGTATTATGACTCCCCATAAAGACCCCGTTAAACCGGTTACCGATACCATTTTGAATATACCTACAATCAGCACTGATGCTGGCACCATCAGGGTAGCCAATATAATTATAAAAAAAATGATTTGACCATTGAAGCGATATTTGGACAACGCAAAGGCTGCCATGGAATTGATTAAAAGAGTTATTAAGGTTGCCACGATAGTGACAAAAACAGAATTATTCAGACACCTAACTGCATCAAAATCCATACCAGCAACGTTCTTCGTTAATGGGTTGGTGTAATTAATCCAGGCCGGCTTCAAACTTTTGTTTAGAATGATTTCATTTTTTGGTAGTTTCACTATCCCGGCCTGCGGATTGCTGATTAACCTGGCATTCACTGTGTCTTTATTTGCGCTAATTCTACTTACCGAGTACTCTGTAACCTCACTGGTTTCAGAGTCAACTGTAGTGACGAAAATTTGCGATGTAAAGCCATTAGGCTTATACGGTTTGAGGCCTAAATATTCCGACAACAACCTAACCTCTTCAATGTTTAGCACACTGATTACTGATTCGGGGTCGTATTCCTTTTTAGCGCTCGGAAACATGCTTGGATATTTAATCAGCCATTCGGGTAAATTTTTGTTGATAATTAATTCTTTTGATTGTCCAGGAACAAGTCCAAAATGGCTTCTCAGTGCATAAAATTCTTTGTCGCCATATTGAGAAATAAATGAGTCAATATCGTGCTGAGATCTTTCATCTTCACTCAAATCGCTCCAATACAAGACCCAAGAAGGCAAGTCTTTCATCATAAATATCTCTTTACCCTCGGGACCATAAACGGTCGCCCTTCCAATCCTCTCATAGTCCATTGGCAACAAATTTGTGTCTAACTTTTGTAACAAGAATTGCGACTTAATTGAATTTAATAAGAGCCACAAGACTGGCAGAAAAATAATTAAAAAGCCAAGAAATAGAAAAATATATGATACCCAATCGACAAGACTTAGCTTCTTTTTGCCCTGAGTTCTAGTAAAGAAATTAATAACTGCAGTCATAACTTCACTTGCCTCCTAGTAAGATAGAATTGCAGTAAAGAAAGAATGATCAGTACTAGCGCTACGATTAGTGACGCCATTGCCGCGATCCCTAAGCCGAATTCGGTCTTTTGACCCCTCAAGCCTGAGGTCTCAAAAATGTAAGAAACAAGAGACACCCAACCAACTTGCAAGGCGAATAATTCCTCAAAAGCTTGAACTGCCTTTATCAAAGATAAAACCGTTACTACCAGTAAAATTGGCATCAATAAGGGCAACGTAATTCTCCAAAAAACACGCCGATCTGATGTACCGTCCATCTCTGCGGCTTCATACAGATCCCTCGGGATGGACTGCAGCCCTGCAAGCAATATCAACATATAGAAACCCAGATGAGCCCAAGTGTATACAAAAACAGACCAAAACATGGTCCAGGACGGATCAACCAGCCACTGAATAGGCTCGCTAATCCAATTCCAATCAATAAGTTTTTGAGACAAAAGCCCCTGCCTCTTGAGAATCAAAGTCCACAAAAAAGCGACTACAACTGGACTTAGCATTACAGGATAAAAGAATACTGCCCTCCAAAAACCCCTGCCAACAATTTCCCTGTTCAGAACAATGGCAGTAAAAAGAGCGATTAGAATCATGATTGGGACTTGAAAAACGACAAAGATAAATGTGTCTGCTGCTGCAGCCATAAATTTATCATCCTCCATATTTTGAATTCCAACATCTATTTGTGTTTCTGATACGATCCTGGCAAGGTTATCTAGTCCGGAATAATCTCTAGATGAAAAGTTGATACTTGCACCGTCCGTCAAAGAAAAGCCAAAATTCATAAATAGTGGCATGAAAGTGAAGAGGCCAAAAATTAATAAATTTGGAAATAAGAACAAGTAAGGCAAGACCTTCGTTCCTGCTACCTTCTGTGAAAGTTCAATCGGCCATCCTACTACGGCCATCAGTTTTGGCGTCAGTCCAACAACGTCCCTTGATAGGAGGAAGCCAATTAAAAGATAGAAAAAGGAAACAAGGTACCAGTTATTAATATTTAAAAAATTATCTAACATCTTGAAAACTTAAGATAAAACAAAAAATAAGGCCGCCATAGGAGACGGCCTTATACTTTAACCAATATTAACTTAATTAACTCTATTCAGCAATCTTGGCTGCTACATCTGCATCTATTGCATTTAAAGCATCATCTAGGCTCATCTCACCTGTAATGGCTTTGGTTATGTAGTCAGGAACGATACCATAGATGGCAAAGTTTTTGTTGTAACCCTGGAACCAATATGCTTGCGGTGTTGATTCAGCTGCCTTACCTGCATTAGCTGCAAAGGTTGAAAGGCCAGCAGAAACAACCGGGCTAACACCTGAATAGTCGATACCTAGCTTTTGCAGCCCTTGGTGCGCTGTAATATTGCTTGTGTTTGAAGCAAAATGTGCAGCAGTACCGGTCTGCGCTAGGAAGTTAATAAACGAAGCCGCCGCTTCTGGATGCTCGGATGACTTGAATGCAACCACACCAGAACCTCCAGGCATTGCTCCGCAACCACCTGGACCACAAGGAATTGGCACAACTTTCCATTCAAAGTCAGTTATGTTTTTGTCATAATTACCTAACATCCATGAACCAGACATATGCATAGCAACAGTACCATCTAAGAACAGTGGTGCCGCATTTTTATATGCAGTGCCTGCTCCTGCCGGCCAGCCTTCTGCAGGCATTAAGCCCTCTTCATGCCAACCAACAAAGACCTCAGCAAACTTTCTGAAACCATCATCAACTAAGATTGGTACGCCGTCTTTGTGAAATTGCGCTCCATATGAGAATGCAGGACCTGCCCATCTATGCGCAGTCCTATCAAGTGCAAGACCGGCTGTAAGACCAAGCTCAGATTTAACTTGCCTTAAGGCCTCAGCCCAATCATCCCAGCTTGAACCCTCTTCAGGCATATCAACGCCAGCATCTTCAAACATTGTTACATTGACATATGGACCAGTTACAGTTAACTGTGTTTGCCAGCCATAGATTCCATTATCACCCGAAGGTTTTCTGTACCAAGGCAAAGTGGCTCCATAATTTTTCTCCCAATATGAGGCATCAACGTAAGGCGTTAGATCTAAGTAGAACTTGTTAAGTCCACCAAGATTAGTCACCCTTGCAACGTCTGGTGCAGCGTCAGACTCCAAAAGGTTTTCAAGTTGCTCTCTCACAACTTGATATCCGACAGTCTCAATATTGACAGTGTGGCCACTTGAAGATTCCCACATAGTAGCCATTTCAGCAATAACTTCACACTCGTTAGAATCCTGATAACAAACAAACTTTATCTCGTCAGCGTTAACGCTGAAGGTGGACATAACAAATGCAAACAAAACTATAAATATTCTTTTCATTTATCTCTCCCCAATAATTATTTGAAAAACTTACAAAAATTACATAAAAATTTAAAGCTCAATTATTTAAGTAATAATTAAACTCCAGTATACATGAATTTAATAGATAATTAGTATACATGAATTTATATATATGTATAATTCACTTTAAACTCCTACAAAGTTCGATATTTTTCATATCATATCAAAACTTAATAGAAATATATACTAAAGATGTTCGTTTGTCAACTATTAAGAAAAAATATGAATAAAAAGGAAAAATAAAGATTAAACTTATAATATAATCATAATGATTATGGAAGTACTGAACAAACCCCAAAACAACATACTTTCACTTACAGCAGCAACAGAAGGCTGTAAATGAAAGTATATTAATCTGGGCGCCAAATATGCCCTAATATAGCAATAAATTGACTAACAGATCAGTAAATATTAAATGATAAAGCCGGCCCTTGGAAAATTTGTCCCTTTAAAAAAACTCTGTTCAGACAGCAACCATTTCCAAATGCTGGCCGTCGATCAGAGGCCCCCTATTTTTAACATTATTAGTGCTGCAAAAAATAGAGAACACAGATACGAAGAAGTTGTTGAGTGCAAACAATTAATTACCGCTAATCTTTCACATTTAGCCACAGCAATACTAATGGATCCCTATTACTCCATCCCCAATCTTCTTAGCTATAACAACTCTAAGGGCTTGATTGTTACGCTTGAGGATCATGACTTTGAGGAGACTAATAGGGGGCGCTATTCAAAAAATATCAATAACTGGACAGTAGAAAAAATTAAAAAATTAGGTGCTGATGCAGTTAAGGTTCTAGCATGGTACAGACCTGACGCTGAAAGGGAATCTGTCGATCACCAGAAAATATATATTCAAACAATAGGCCAACAATGCGAAAAATACAACCTCCCCTTTCTCCTGGAGTTACTGGTTTATCCTTTTCAGGACGATATCCATCACACCAAAGAGTATCAGGAACAAATACAAAAAAATACCGAACACGTAATTGATAGTGTGAAAGAGTTTGCAAAAGAGAAGTACAAGGTTGATATATTCAAATTAGAGAGCCCAGTAGATAGCGCAAAACTGGAAAATAACATTACACTTGAAACCGAAAGCGCCTTTCAAAAACTGTCTCAAGCTACCAATAACAAGCCCTGGGTCATGCTCTCATCAGGCATGGGAAAGGATTCTTTCTATAATTGCCTAAGATTGGCCTATAAATATGGTGCCTCTGGCTATCTTGCTGGTAGAACTATCTGGCTAGAGCCATTTCAAAGTTATCCTGATATCGAAAAAGTAGACCGGGGACTAAAAACAAGTTCTCTAAATTACATAAAAAAGCTAAATGACCTGACCGTCAATAATGCCAAATCTCTTGATACATTTTTTTCAAATGGTTATAAAATTGATAAACCGAAACAATTTACCGCAGACTATCAAGGATTTAAATGATTGGATATTTAGCTCTAGCAAGAGAAACTTTCGATGTTGAATTTGCATTATCTAAATTTACTGAAGCTAAAAACGTCTTGAAATCAGTCTGTCCCGATATAGCAGGCTTTAATCAATTGATTACAAATGATGATATTGCCGATGAAGCTCTGGGTTTTTTTAATAATAATGAATATGAAAAAATTTTTCTATTTCAAACGACCTTTACTGACGCTAAGTTTATTTTGAATTTCGCTAAAAAAATAAATAGACCAATTTGTATTGTTTCATTTCCTGAACAAAGAACCGGCGGCAGATTGAGACTTAACTCTATCTGCGGACTCAATCTTGGTATGCACTCTCTAATCAAAAACGACATTTTGCCTGACTTCATTATTATGGAAAAGGACAGCAAAACCAATCAGCGATTATTCTCTCAGTTCATTGAAAGCAGCAGTAACAACGAGAACATTTCATGGGAAAAAGCAGCTATAAGTTCTAATCAAGGTGATTTTAGCTATACCATTGATAAGCAAACAATTGGAATTATTG
>CAJWTP010000008.1 GCA_913047325.1 uncultured Gammaproteobacteria bacterium | reverse complement strand
AACGAAATCTAAACAATCTTCAACTGTTACTCTTGCCATAATCTAAAAAACCCCTGTTGAGTCTGATGATAAAATGGACAATTTTACGTTATTTTGCCTACAATGGAAAGACTTATTGCTCTTGATACAGAGACCACAGGATTTGAAACTTCCAAAGGCCATCGTATTATAGAAGTTGGCGCCGTTGAAATTATTGATAGGGAAATTAAAGATAAGCAATTTCATAAATATGTGCAACCCAATCGAAACGTTGGCGAATCAGTAAAGGTTCATGGAATTACTGACAGATTCTTAATTAACAAACCTCAATTTAAAGAAATTGCAGATGACCTCCTTGAATTTATTAAAGGTTCAACATTACTAATACATAACGCGCCATTTGATTTAGGATTTCTAAATCATGAGCTCAAACTCATAGGCATTAAAAAATCTATCGAAAGCATCTGTCCTATAATCGACACACTGGAACTGTCAAAACAACAACGACCCGGGACAATGCATAACCTCGACGCCCTTTGTAGGCGTTTTGGTATTGATACAAGCGCTCGAATTATTCATGGCGCCTTATTAGACGCAAAAATTCTTGCCCAGGTTTATCTTGCGATGACAGGCGGTCAATCAAACCTTTTTCAGGAAGTTGCAAGCAATAAACCGAAAAAGAGTGACCGTTCATTGACTCAACAAGTTAAGAAGGATGGAGAAAAGCTAAAGATTATTTACGCCAATGACGCTGAAATTGACGCACATAATAATTACTTTCAAGACTAATTTATGCGCTATAAAGACCTAAGAGAATTCATTGATGAACTTGAAAAACAGGGAGAGCTAAAACGAATAACACTGCCTGTCAATAGTGAACTTGAAATCACCGAAATTTGTCGTCGAACACTTGATTGTGAAGGCCCAGCTTTACTGTTTGAAAATGTTGTAAATAACAGCATTCCGGTACTAGCCAACTTATTTGGAACAACAAAAAGAGTTGCTATAGCTATGGGGAAAAATGATCTATTGGGACTAAGGGAGCTTGGTCAACTATTAGCCCAACTGAAACAACCAGAACCACCGGCCGGAATTAAAGACGCGATTGAAAAATTACCAGTTTTAAAGAAAGCGCTAAGCATGCCAGTCAAGACTATAAGCAAGGGCAAATGCCAGGAAAATATTATTGAAGCTGATCAAGTTGACTTGAATACCCTTCCCATCCAGACCTGTTGGCCTAAAGACGTGGCCCCTCTAATCACCTGGGGGCTTGTAATTACCAAAGGACCAACCAAAAAAAGACAAAATCTTGGCATCTATCGGCAACAGCTACTAGCTAAGAACAAACTCATTATGAGATGGCTTTCTCAAAGAGGTGGAGCGCTTGATTTTAAAGATTGGTCCGAAAAATATCCTAACAAGCCTTTTCCGATCGCTGTCGCTCTCGGTGCCGATCCGGCAACAACATTAGCGGCAGTGACCCCAATACCAGATAGTTTGAGTGAATACGCCTTTGCCGGCCTTCTAAGAGGCGAAAAAACCAAAGTCTGCAATTGCATTGGAAATAAACTGCAAATTCCTGAGAGTGCTGAGATTATTTTGGAAGGAGTTATTCATCCTGGAGAGTATGCCGATGAGGGTCCATATGGCGACCACACTGGCTACTACAATGAAGTTGAAAAGTTCCCCGTATTCACCGTAGAGAGAATTACTCACAGAAACAATCCTATCTATCATTCTACCTATACTGGTAAACCTATCGATGAACCTGCAATCTTAGGTGTCGCTCTAAATGAAGTCTTTGTTCCGCTTCTACAGCAGCAATTTAGTGAAATTGTCGATTTTTACCTTCCACCCGAGGGATGCTCCTATCGCATGGCAATTGTAAGTATGGAAAAGAAGTTTCCAGGCCATGCAAAGCGCGTAATGATGGGAGTCTGGTCTTTTCTTAGACAGTTTATGTATACAAAATTTGTTATCGTCGTAGATGACGATATTAATATTCGCAACTGGGAGGAAGTAATCTGGGCTCTATCTACAAGAGTTGACCCTTCGAGAGACACTTCAATTATTGAAAACACTCCTATAGACTATCTTGATTTTGCCTCACCTGTCTCTGGACTCGGTTCTAAAATGGGAATTGACGCCACAAATAAACTACCTGGAGAAACACAGAGAGAATGGGGTGAGCCAATTATTATGGATGAGAATATTATTAATAAAATTGATGAAATGTGGGATCAATTAGGGATTGACTAGAGACACTATCAAAGTATAATTATCCCTTTTTCGGAGTGTAGCGCAGTTTGGTAGCGTATCTGGTTTGGGACCAGGTGGTCGGGGGTTCAAATCCCTCCACTCCGACCAAATTATTTTTGTTAGTTTTACAAAGCCTATACTTTATTAGAACGAATTATTTCGCGCCCATAGCTCAGCTGGATAGAGCAACGGCCTTCTAAGCCGTAGGTCATACGTTCGAATCGTATTGGGCGCGCCATTTTCTAATGTTATGGCGGGAATAGCTCAGTTGGTAGAGCCCCGGATTGTGATTCCGGTTGTCGCGGGTTCGAGCCCCGTTTCTCGCCCCACTTCCTATTAGGGATTAAAGAGATTTTCAATTAGATAATTTACCCCAGGTGTAACTCACTTGCAACCTGAAGATGGGATTTATCGTGGCTCACATACAAAGAATTAAGCGACTAGATGGAACGGTACACTCTTCCCACAGCGATAGCTAGAAATAAGCCAAATTTGTGGAAAAAGTTAAGAGACTAAATAGAGGGGATTTAATTATCCCAGAAAGTTATAGCGTCCCAAATAGAACCAATGAAATTCGCCGTACCATCAATTGCTGCTTTAGGTACAGCGGTAATACTATCCATACAGCCACTAAGAAATAATGCCAAAAGTCCTAGACATAGTAATTTAAGCTTCATATACACTCTCCTTGTAATAATAAATTGATTATAAAGTAGTTTATATATTAATTTATAACGAAATAATACATATTTTGAAACTTATAACTTCACTAAAATCAATATATTCCATAATGACTCGTAATAGCAATATTAAGATATAATTAATTTATACGTACTAATAAAGAGCTTAAGGTGAAAAAATTTATTATATTTACGATTACAGCTTTTTTTGCTTTAGGCTTCAGCAGAGTCTTTGCCAATACACTTGTTGGCGAAGCAGAAAACCGTGGAATCGATAGCACCTGCTTATCACACTTGACTCAACTTGAGGATTATCATAATTTAGACGGACTTAATATAACCTTTGCCCACTCTGCTGATCCATCAAATCACCCTTCTCTTCACACATCTAGTAAAAAATACAATAATGGAAGCTCTTTTTTCGCTGCGACGCTTTCTCCAGATAGTGAATTTTGTTATGTATCAGTGAATAAGTTTACGGTTATTAATAATCAAAGCTGTAGTGGTGTTGCTCAAGCTAGACTTGACGAAGATTCAACTATAAATATGAAAACATATGCAGAAGGTTCTTATATTCACATATACCCTGAATCAAATGAATACCAATTAATACTGGTATCAACAGGTGACTCTTCTTGCGCCATGTTAGAGTCTCAAATGCTGTGGCCAGGAAAATAAAGCGCACTGAACTATCCTATAATCTGAATCATTATATGAAATTTCTGATTTCATTGGCTTGAATATTAATCTTTTTAGTTAATCAAAATATACGAATAACTAATTCGCTTTATATAAAATAGTGCTTCAAGAAATCATATTTTATTGGAGCAGTCAATATGAAAAGAATTTTTCTCTTTCTAGTCACTAATATAGCTATCATGGTGGTTCTAAGTATTACTCTTAGAATCCTCGGAGTTGATAGCCTTCTTGCACAAAACGGGAGCGGCTTAAATATTAATGCCCTGGTTATTTTTTCTGGTGTTTTTGGCTTTGGTGGTGCATTCATTTCTCTTGCCATATCGAAATGGATGGCGAAACGTATGACAGGAGCTGTTGTTATTAATAACCCTACCACCAACATCGAGAAGTGGTTAATGGAGACAGTTGAAAAGCAATCCAAAATTGTCGGCATCAAGATGCCAGAGGTTGCCATATTTCCTTCCAATCAAATGAACGCTTTTGCAACAGGCGCAAGTAAAAATAGTGCCCTAGTTGCAGTTTCACAAGGCTTGCTCGAAAGCATGAATAAGGGCGAAGTGGAGGCTGTAGTTGGACATGAAATGAGCCATGTTGCTAATGGCGACATGGTTACGCTTACGCTTATTCAGGGCGTTGTAAATACTTTCGTTATTTTCTTCTCGAGAGTAATTGGTCATATAGTTGATAGAGTTATATTGAAAAATCAACGCGGCTATGGGATCGGTTATTTCTTAACTACTCTGTTTGCACAAGTGATTCTTTCTATTCTGGCAAGTATTGTGGTCATGTATTTTTCTAGAAAGCGTGAATTTATTGCCGACACTGGTGGCGCTGACCTAGCCGGCCATCAAAACATGATTAGCGCTCTTAAACGTCTAGCGCAAAAAGAGCCAGAGCCCCTTCCAGAACAGTTAGCCGCCTTTGGTATTGGCGAAAAACCTAAGTCAGGTTTGGCACATTTGTGGGCCTCTCATCCGCCACTTGAAGACAGAATTAGAGCATTAAAAGAGCGCTCAGAACTTTCAACTTAATTTACAGTTCTCATGTCGATAACTATTAAAACTGCTGAGCAGATTGAAAAGATGCGTATCGCTGGAAAGCTCGCTGCCAGCGTTCTTGAGATGATCGAACCGCACGTAAATGTTGGAGTGTCAACAGGATATCTAGATCAACTCTGCCACGACTTTATTGTTAATGATTTAAAAGCAATACCTGCGCCTCTAAACTACAACGATTTTCCAAAATCAATATGTACTTCAATCAATAACGTTGTTTGTCACGGAATACCTGGAGAGAAAAAACTTAAAAAAGGAGACATTATAAATATTGACATTACGGTAATAAAAGATGGTTTTCATGGCGACACCTCTAAAATGTTTATTACAGGAAAGCCCGGTGTCAAGGCCACTAGAATTTGTGATGTTGCACGTGAATGCTTACTAACTGGCATTAAGCAAGTCAAACCTGGAGTTAAGCTAGGTGAAATTGGAAAAGCCATTGGCCTATATGCCAATTCTAAGAATTGTTCGGTAGTCAGGGACTATTGTGGCCATGGAATAGGCCAGGGATTTCACGAGATGCCCCAAGTGTTGCACTACGATGACGGGAGAATTAAGAACAGCCCGGTTCTAGAACCCGGCATGACCTTTACTATCGAGCCAATGATCAATTTGGGTGGTTATGAAGTTGTCACTTCTAGCCTTGATGGATGGACAGTAACAACCAAGGACCGTTCCCTTTCAGCCCAATGGGAACATACTATATTGATAACAGAAACGGGATACGAGGTGTTAACACTCAGAGAAGGCGAATTAATAATATAGTCCAAGCAATCTTCACTTTTTGAGCTAGCAATTGCTATTCTACATTATGCTAAAATATCACTTTTTATAACCTCACTATTTAGACTTGTGAAACACTTAAGAAATTATTTTATTTCTGGTCTTCTCTTTTGGATTCCTCTAGCTCTAACTTTCATAGTCATTAGGTTCTTTTTGGAGTTTTTAAATAAAATAATTCCGACAAAATACCTGCCAGAAACTTTATTTAATTTGAACACCGATTTTCCTGGATCAGGAATTATTTTGGTGTTGCTAGTCATACTTGTCACAGGAGTGATGGTTTCCAATATATTAGGTCGAAAGCTAGTAGCTCTATGGGAAAGAGTCCTTAATAAAATTCCAGGTTTTCGAAACATATACAACGTATTAAAAAAAGTTTCTGATACTGTATTTAATACTTCAACTGAAAGCTTCAGAAAGGCATTTTTAATCCAGTACCCAAGCAAGGGGATTTGGGTGATTGCATTTCAATCAGGTGATTACAAAGGCGAAGCTGAATCCATTATCGGTGAAGAAATGATAAATCTTTTTGTACCAACTACCCCTAACCCAACTTCAGGCTTTTTTGTCATGATGCCGAAAAAAGATGCATTCGAACTTAATATGACTGTTGAAGAGGCATTCAAGATAGTTATTTCTGCAGGCGTTGTGATACCTAACTCGCTTGATAATAAGGATGAAACATGAGAACGCATTTCTGTGGAGAACTAAATAAAAGTTTTCTCGAGAAAGAAGTAGAATTATGTGGATGGGTTAACCGCAGACGTGATCATGGCGGGGTTATTTTTCTGGATCTGAGAGATAAAAAGGGTATTGCACAGGTTGTTATCAACCCTGACACTGAAGAAACCTTTAAATTGGCTGAAAGTGTACGGAACGAATTTGTCCTTAAAGTTACGGGTAAAGTGATTGCTAGAGCTAGCGATATGATCAATAAGAAAATCCATACAGGTGAAATTGAAGTTCTTGCCGGCAATATTGAAATCCTAAATACTTCAAAACCGATTCCTTTCCAGCTTGATTCGTTAGACACTTCTGAGGAAGTTAGACTTAAGTACCGCTACCTTGATTTACGTCGAGATGAAATGCAAAATCGGCTACGTGTTAGATCTAAAGTGACACATTATATGCGTGACTTTATGGATAAACATGATTTCATCGATATCGAAACACCCTTTTTGACAAAGGCTACACCTGAAGGTGCAAGAGACTACTTGGTGCCTTCTCGAACACACGAAGGTAGTTTTTTTGCACTGCCTCAGTCACCCCAATTATTCAAACAGCTGCTTATGGTGTCTGGATTTGAGCGCTATTACCAGATTGTAAAGTGTTTTAGAGATGAAGACTTAAGGGCAGACCGTCAGCCAGAGTTTACTCAGTTAGATGTAGAAACATCTTTCATGAGTGAAGTTGAGATAACTTCGCTAATGGAAGAAATGATTAGAGGTTTGTTCAATGAATTACTCGAAGTTAGCCTTCCAAAAGAGTTTCCATCTATTAGCTACCATGAGGCAATGAGATTATATGGCGTTGATCGTCCAGATTTAAGAATTCCACTAAAAATGGTTGACATAAATGAAATAATGAAAGATGTTGAATTTAAAGTCTTTTCTGGACCAGCAAACAACAAAAAAGAAAGAGTTGCAGCATTAAAAGTGCCAGGTGGAGCCTCTTTAAGCCGTAAGCAGATAGATGACTACACCAAATATGTCGGTATTTATGGAGCCAAAGGTCTGGCTTATATAAAAATTAACGAGGACGGACCATCCTCACCAATCATTAAATTTTTGGGTGACGAAGTTACACAGAAAGTTATTGGACAAACCCAAGCTGAAACTGGAGATATTATATTTTTTGGTGCCGGTAAAACTAATATTGTTAATGAAGCTCTTGGAAATTTAAGGGAGAAATTGGCACGCGACCTCAACCTCTTCGACAAAGAATGGGCTCCGGTTTGGGTGTTTGATTTTCCAATGTTTGATGTTGAAGATGACGGCTCCTTAAATGCAATTCATCACCCTTTTACCGCTCCAAGTGGTGATATCGAAGATCTCTTGAATAATCCAGAGAATATTCTATCTCGTGCCTATGACCTTGTTATTAACGGTTCAGAAGTTGGCGGAGGCTCTATTCGCATTCATAAAAGTGATATGCAAAAGACGGTCTTAAAGTTACTTGGTGTTGATGATGATGAAGCTAGGGATAAATTTGGTTTCCTTCTCGACGCTCTCGAATATGGCTGTCCTCCTCATGGCGGCATTGCTTTCGGCTTAGATAGGTTGGTGATGATAATTTGTGGAGCTGATTCTATTCGAGAAGTTATCGCATTTCCAAAAACACAAACGGCGGCCTGTTTGTTGACTGACGCTCCAGCAGATATTCCAAAAGCACAGCTACGAGAGTTAAAATTAAAGACAATCCAGTAGTAAAATCATCACAATGAGTATTAGAGGTTCCATAAAACAAGCATTACTGGAAAAAAACGCCACTTTGGTAGCCCACTATTACGTTAGTGCAGATATACAAACACTTGCAGAGGAGACGGGAGGTATTGTTTCTGACTCTCTAGAAATGGCAAGGTTTGGTCAAAACTGCGATGCAGAAACAATTGTTGTTGCTGGTGTTAAATTTATGGGCGAAACCGCCAAAATTCTTTCCCCTGAAAAGAGAGTGCTGGTTCTTGATGATCAGGCAACTTGCTCACTTGATCTTTCTTGTCCAATCGATGACTTTTCAGCATTTTGTGATGCCAACCCTGACCATGTCGTCGTCGTTTATGCTAATACATCAGCCGAAGTTAAGGCTAGAGCTGACTGGGTTGTGACATCTGGCAGCGCCCTCAAAATAGTTAAGATATTACATGAAGAGGGTAAAAAAATACTTTGGGCGCCTGACAAACACCTAGGCCACTACGTTCAAACTGAGACTGATGCTGACATGCTTATGTGGGATGGAGCCTGTGTCGTTCATGAGGCATTTAAGGCGGAAGGACTCGAAAGACTCATGAAACATAAACCCGAGGCTGGAGTTTTAGTTCATCCTGAATCGCCCAAAGAAGTTATTGCTCTTGCTGATGTTGTCGGATCAACAACTCAATTAATAGAGGCGGCTGCCTCAAGGCCTGAAAATACCTTTATTGTGGCAACAGACAATGGTATTTTTCATAAAATGCATGAAGTAGCTCCAGAAAAAAAATTCATTGAGGCCCCGACTATGGGTGTAGGAGCAACTTGCGAATCATGTGCACATTGCGACTGGATGGCTATGAATAGCCTTGAAAAATGCTTAAACACATTGACTACCGGTAAAAATGAAATAAGAATTAATGATGAAGTTATTGAGAAAGCAAAGCACTCTATCCATCGATTGCTCGAATTCACTCAATAGAACATTCTCGGAGACAAGCAATCAATAATGGCAGGACATAGTAAGTGGCACAATATTCAGCATAGAAAAGGCGCCCAGGATGCAAAACGCGGAAAAGTCTTCACAAAACTCATCAAGGAGATAGTTGTTGCCGCAAAAATGGGTGGAGGCGTTATAGAAAACAATCCCTCTTTGCGAGCTGTTATCGATAAAGCACTTGCCGCCAACATGAAGCGAGATACCATAGACAATGCAATCAAACGCGGCGCAGGTGATTTGGATGGTGATAATTACGAAGAGGTGCGCTATGAAGGTTATGGTCTTGGAGGCACCGCCATTATGGTTGACTGCTTGACAGACAACCGAAACCGAACGGTTGCTGATGTTCGTCATGCCTTTTCAAAACACGGAGGAAGCCTTGGCACAGATGGATCTGTTTCCTATATGTTTTCAAAACAAGGCTTTATCAGCTTCGCTTCAGGTGACGAAGATGCCATTATGGAAGTCGCTATAGAGTCCGGCGCTGATGATGTCATAACTAATGATGATGGTTCCATCGATGTGATGACAGCACCGGATGACTTTTTTAGCGTAAAGGATGCCTTTGTCGCCAACAACCTGAATCCAGAACATTTTCAAATAACCATGGAACCTGCCAACCGTATTGAACTCAACCTAGAAGACGCCGAAAAATTTATGAAACTTATTGACAGACTTGAGGATCTAGATGATACACAAGAGGTCTACCATAACGCTGATATTTCTGAAGAGATAATGGCCCAATTATGATCTCAATTCATTCAGGAATTCAAGCACTTAGAAATTTTAAAGTCAAAACCCTTCAAGAAAAACTACAGCTACATTTACCTGATTTAACGATAGTAGGCGCTGAATTTATTCATTTTATTGAGTCTGACAACAAACTCAATACTGAAGACTGGTGTCACCTTGATAAACTTCTGAATTACGCTCCACCAATCAACCTATCCAATACAGGCAGCAGCGTTATTGTAACGCCAAGGCAGGGAACTATTTCGCCATGGTCGTCAAAGGCGACTGACATAGTTCACCTCTGCGGCCTTAAACAAATTAAAAGGTTAGAGCGTGGCATCAATTATCACTTCAACCGCCAACTTCAAAATGGAGAGTTGGACGGGGTTCTAAGTATTGTTTTGGATAGAATGACCGAATCTTATCTCAAGGAAACTAGTGAAGCACATAAACTTTTCGATGAATTGTCGCCCAAAGAGTGTCAAAGCATAGACTTAATTAAGTTTGGCAGGCCTGCCATCGAAAATGCAAACATTGATCTTGGGTTAGCCCTCAGTGAAGTCGAAATAGATTACCTATTTGAACAGTTTAGTAATCTAAACAGAAACCCAAAAGACATCGAACTTATGATGTTTGCGCAAGCCAACTCAGAACACTG
This sequence comes from uncultured Gammaproteobacteria bacterium, assembly GCA_913047325.1. Lineage (GTDB taxonomy): Bacteria > Pseudomonadota > Gammaproteobacteria > PS1 > Pseudothioglobaceae > Pseudothioglobus. The sequence goes on along the minus strand of CAJWTP010000008.1, from coordinate 35,505 downwards.
TAGACACAAAATCTTTAATGCAGACTGGGTTATTGATAACGAGAAGCAAGCAATCTCACTATTTGGCATGATTCGCAATACCTATAAACAGCATCCTGAAGGCCTATTATCGGTTTATAGTGACAATTCAGCTGTAATGAGCGGCTATGAATCAACATTTTTTCATCCAAATGAGGATGGTGTTTATTCATCAATAACCGCCAAAAAGGCGGTCTTAATGAAAGTTGAAACACATAACCACCCTACAGCAATCGCACCGAACCCGGGTGCAGCGACCGGTTCAGGGGGCGAAATCAGAGATGAAGGCGCTACCGGTAGAGGCTCCAAGCCAAAGGTGGGGCTGTGCGGATTCTCTGTCTCCAATCTAAAGATACCGGATGCCATTAATCTGTGGGAAATAGACCACGGCAAACCCAGGCAAATTGCATCTGCACTTGATATTATGATTGAGGGGCCTATTGGGGCGGCTGCATTTAATAACGAGTTTGGCAGACCCAACACTTGCGGATACTTTAGAACCTATGAGCAGCAAACCAAAAACAATGAAATAAGGGGTTACCATAAACCCATCATGTTGGCAGGAGGTTTAGGGAATATTGAAGAAAGCCATGTGGAGAAAGGGGTTATTTCACAGGGTGATAAATTAATTGTTCTTGGTGGTCCTGCGATGTTGATTGGACTTGGAGGCGGAGCCGCCTCGAGTATCGGTAGTGGAGAACAGAACGAACAACTTGATTTTGCTTCAGTTCAGCGCTCTAACCCTGAAATGCAAAGACGCGCCCAAGAAGTCATCAATACATGTGTAAACTTAGGCGTCAACAATCCGATTGTTTCTATCCATGATATCGGTGCCGGAGGTCTTTCCAATGGCATACCAGAACTTGTCAATGATTCTAATAAAGGCGCCCAGCTTGAACTCAGAAATATTCCCAACGACGAGAAAGAAATGTCGCCAATGGAGATATGGTGCAATGAATCCCAGGAACGATATATTCTTGCAATTAGTGATGAAAATGTGGACTTATTCAGCGCTATCTGTAAAAGAGAAAGGGCTCCATTTGCTATATTAGGCGAGGCTACAGAGAAACGTCATCTAAGACTACAAGATAGCTGCCTTGGCAACACTCCAATTGACTTGGATATGTCTGTTTTGTTTGGCTCAACACCAAAAACTCTTAAAAAAGTTAAATCCAGTGTCGTCAATGAACCTGAATTTAACGATACTGGAATTAATCTTGCTGACGCTATTGGACGCATATTAAGACTTCCAACCGTTGCCAGCAAGAACTTTCTGATAACGATTGGTGACCGCACTGTAACAGGCCTGATTGCCAGAGACCAAATGATTGGGCCATGGCAAGTCCCTGTCGCGGATTGTGCAATATCATTAAGCGATTATGTTGGCTATCAAGGCGAAGCCATGTCGATTGGGGAAAAAACTCCCTTAGCACTTACAAATGCTGCTGCCGCTGCCCGGATGAGCGTTGGCGAGGCGTTGACGAACCTTATGAGTGTCTACATTGAAGATATCAGTCACATTAATTTGTCGGCAAATTGGATGTGTGCTAGCGGTTATTCTGGTGAGGACGCTAGGCTCTTCGAGGCTGTTAAAGCTGTCGGCATGGAGCTTTGCCCTTCATTGGGTTTAACAATTCCGGTTGGAAAAGATTCAATGTCAATGAGAAGCACCTGGCAAGACAATGGAGAAGAAAAATCGGTAACTGCCCCACTCTCGCTAATCATTAGTGCATTCTCAAAGGTGCCTGATGCAAGAACTCAAATCACTCCTTTACTTAAAACCAGCGACGAATCAGATTTACTGTTAATTGATTTAGGTTTCGGAAAAAATAGAATGGGCGGCTCCTGTCTAGCTCAAGTATACAACCAGATTGGAAATCTAACTCCAGACATGAACAACCCCAGTCTATTTGCTAAGTTCTTCTCGACTATAAACCAGCTTAACAATGAAGGACTCCTTGAAGCCTATCACGATCGCTCGGATGGCGGAGCAATTATAACCTTACTGGAAATGGCCTTTGCTTCCCACTGTGGCTTAGACATATATACTTCAGAGCCAATACCGCAACTATTCAATGAAGAGCTTGGCTGCGTTATACAGGTGTCAAATAAAAACAAAACAAAAGTCCTTAATGCGCTTGCAAGTGCAAAAATTAATTCACAAACTATTGCCAATATTAATAAAACCGATGAAATTCTTATTTATCAGGATGACGAATTGATTTTTAGTGAAAAACGCGGCATTCTCCATCAATCTTGGTCTTCTACCTCTTTTGAGATTTCTAAATTAAGAGATAACCCCAAATGTGCGAAATCTGAAAACGATCAGTTATTGGTTGATTCGAAGGGACTGATAGCTAAACCTAGCTTTGATATTAACGAGCCTTTGAGCGCCCCCTATATCAATGCTGGCAATAAACCAAAGATAGCCATCCTAAGAGAACAAGGAATCAATGGCCATATTGAAATGGCAGCCGCCTTTTCATTGGCCGGCTTTGAAGCTAGCGATGTCCATATGAGCGATATTCTTGCCGAAAATGTCACTCTAGCAGATTTTAAAGGTTTAGCCGCCTGTGGCGGCTTTTCATATGGAGACGTCCTTGGTGCCGGACGCGGATGGGCAAATTCAATTCTTTATAACGAAAAAACAAAAGAAGAATTTAGCGCCTTTTTTGCTCGAAGCGACAGCTTTACTCTAGGAGTGTGTAATGGCTGCCAAATGATTTCAAATCTTAAAGAAATAATACCAGGAGCCAGTGACTGGCCGACCTTTGAGAGAAACACTTCTGAGCAATTTGAAGCCCGTGTCACTGGCGTCGAAATTATGCAATCCAAATCTCTTTTTTTTGAAGGAATGGCAGGCTCGATTATGCCTATTGCGGTTGCCCATGGTGAGGGTCGTGCAAACTTTTCGTCAGCACTAAATAGCAACAATATCACTATCAGATACGTCGACCATAACGGCAAAGCAACACAAACTTACCCGCACAACCCAAACGGCTCTGAAAATGCTGTGGCGAGCCTTTGTGATGACTCCGGCAGGATTACCATTATGATGCCTCACCCTGAGAGGGTTTTTAGAGCCATACAAAATTCTTGGTATCCAAGTTCATGGAAAGAGAGATCGCCATGGATGAGGATGTTTGAAAATGCAAGAAAATGGCTTGACTAAATCTTATTGGCATTGCCGGCATAAAATAAAGTGACAGCTTACAAAATAATCCGAAGCAACCGAAAAACACTGTGCCTCAGTGTGGATGAAAGCGCCAAATTAATTGTAAGGGCGCCAAACCAGGCAACCGACAAACAGATTCAGAAATTCGTAACTGAAAAGGAATCTTGGATTAACAAAAAACAGCAGCTCATGGCAGATAGGCTTGCTGAATATGAAAGTCATTTAAGTCTCCAACAATGCCTATACTTAGGAAAGCTTTACCCTTTAAAGCTTGTCCTAGGCCGGGTTGACACAATATCATTCAACGGCAGTAACTTTATTGTGAGATACTCTGATGAAGACAAAATAAAATTAACCTTAAATTGTTGGTATAAGCAAAGATTTAGTGAGATTGCAAAACCACGCGTCAACTATTATGCGAAAAAATACAATCTAAAAATAAATCGAGTCAGGATTAAAGCGCAAAAGACTCTGTGGGGCTCGTGTTCTAGCAGCAACAACATAAACCTGAATTACCAATTAATAATGGCTCCGATAGAGGTAATTGATTATGTAATAGCGCACGAGTTGGTTCACACTTTACACAAAAATCACTCGCCCAGCTTTTGGCAAGAAGTCAGTTCAATCATGCCAAAATACAAGGCGTCAAAAAATTGGCTAAAGGAAAATGGCTACAAGCTAAGGTATCTAAGCTAGAAACTAATCATTATACTTTTCAACAGCCTCTTCCATGGCTGCCTTGAGTGTGTCTTGTTCAGCCATTTCAACAATAATGTCTCCGCCGCCTACTAGCTCTGAATTGAAATATATTTGCGGAAATGTTGGCCAGTCAGCAAAATTAGGAAGGTTCTGAAAAACCTCCTGATCTTCAAAAATATTGACATAGGAAAATTCAACCCCGGTTGAAGCCAAAGTTTGAGCTGCTCTTGCAGAAAAACCACATTGAGGAAATTGTGGTGTGCCTTTCATATAAATTACAATCGGCGCACTATCAACCTGTTTTTGAATTTTTTCTAATACATCCATCTAATTTCTCCAAATATTTTGTACCGATAAAACCTAATATTTTAGTATAGTATTCAACTTCTTTTATACAAACATTCAATCAATATTTTTCGTTGCCTGAGAAACAACATACTTTTGTCCTTGTTTAATTTTTTTGTAGTTGCCAAATACAAATTTAAAATTACTTTTAATAAAATCCCGCAAACCGTTAATCGTTACTACTGTAATTCTACCTCCGGGTTTTAGCGCATCAAATGCATCGTAAAGAATAATCGAAAGTTGTTCACGACCGACTTTAGCTGGAATATTTGAGATAATTTGATCAAATTTTACTTCCTTTGATACTTGCCTAAAAGCGTCAGAAAGATAAGCTTTGGCATTGCCAATATTATTTAATTTTGCATTTTGATTAGCGAGTTCTACTGCAACAAAATCCTTGTCAACCATGTGAACCTCACCTTTATCACAATGTTTTGCTATTGCAAGACCGATTGGACCATAACCACAACCTAGATCAAGACAAATGTCATCTGAATCTACTGTAATATGTTTCATTAATAATTCTGTTCCATCATCAATAACTCTTGGACTAAAAACACCCCAACGAGTATTTAATTGCAAATCAACGTTCATTAATTTTGCCTTTAATAGCAAATCTTGCTTAAGCCTTGCGGTGTCAGAACGAGTAAACAAAATACTTTAATGATAAAAAAAATGATGAATTATATCATGGCGTCAATTACCTCACCTCCATGATAAAATTGTCATCATGAAAAGACCCGAACTTTTATCGCCTGCTGGTAGCCTTAAGCATATGCGTTATGCCTATAGTTATGGAGCTGATGCGGTTTATGCTGGACAACCTCGTTATAGTCTGAGAGTGAGAAACAATGCTTTTGATTTCGAGGCAATTAAAACCGCCATAAACGAAGCTCATAGCCTAAACAAAAAGTTCTTTGTTGCATCTAATATCATTCCTCATAACAGTAAGATTAAAACCTACATGAATGATATCGAGCCGGTAATAAATCTAAAACCTGACGCTCTTATAATGGCTGACCCAGGACTAATTATGATGGTCAAGGAAAAGTTTCCTCAACAGGCCATACATTTGTCTGTACAAGCCAACACAATCAACTATGCAACTGTAAATTTTTGGAAAAATGCAGGCATAAGTCGCATTATTCTCTCGCGCGAGCTTTCACTAGATGAAGTTAAAGAGATTAGGCAAGAATGTCCAGATATCGAGCTTGAAGTGTTTGTTCACGGTGCTCTTTGTATTGCTTATTCTGGTCGCTGCTTGTTGTCGGGATATTTTAACCATAGAGACCCTAACCAAGGCGCATGCACAAATTCTTGTCGATGGAAATACGACGTAAAAGAGGCAGAACAAACATTTGAAGGGGACATTAATGCAATAGAAATTAAATCAAAAGACGAACAATTAGTTCTATTGGAAGAGCAAGGCAGACCAGGTGAATTAATGCCAGCTTACGAGGATGAACACGGAACCTATATAATGAACTCTAAAGACCTTAGGGCAATAGAGCATGTACATACACTTACAAATATTGGAATTGACTCACTAAAAATTGAAGGTCGGACAAAGTCGCACTATTATGTAGCTCGAACCACTCAGGTTTATGCGCAAGCAATTGATGATGCTGTAAGAGGTAAAGAATTCAATCCTGAAGCATTTGGCGTTTTAGAGAATCTTGCCAACCGTGGCTATACTGATGGATTTTATAGGCGTCACCAACCTGAAGAATTACAAACCTATTTTGATAATTATTCCCGCTCAAACAAGCAACAAGTAGTGGGTGAAATCTTGGAATACAAAGATGGAAAAATTCTCATTGATACAAAAAATAAATTCAGCGTTGGAGATTCTATTGAGGTTATTTTGCCAGACCATTGCTTTAATGACATCGTCAAATCAATGATAACTGAAAAGAATGAAGAAATTGAAGTGGCAAAAGGGAGTGGCTATAGAGTATGGATACCCATGAAAATCATTGACCCTAGTTTTGGATTTATTGCTAAGAATTTTGACGAGGCAATTAAAATCAAAAATAAGAATATCAAGAAGGACCCTAACCAAAAAATCCGCAGACCATCATGGTAATTTAATATATCTATAAAGTATAATCGTGTTTTTTAATTCATCTTTGTTTCGTGCTCGATCAGATTAATAACCCTAACGAAATTAAAAACTTAAGTTTTGATGAGCTGAGTCAGCTCGCCAATGAAATGAGAATTGCCTTAATCGAAAATACCCAAAAAACAGGTGGTCATCTTGGTTCAAACCTTGGAACAGTTGAGCTAACTATAGCAATGCATTTCGTGTTTAATACGCCTGAAGATAGCTTTATATGGGATGTTGGACACCAAGCTTATACCCATAAAATGCTCACAGGTAGAAACAAATCAATGTCAACCTTAAGAAAGATCTATGGAATCTCAGGATTCACCAAAATATCTGAAAGTGAACATGACGCATTCGGAGCTGGCCACTCATCGACTTCAATTAGTGCGGCACTTGGTATTTCTCTTGCAAACAAGCTAAATCAAAAAATAGACACCACGATAGCGGTTATTGGTGATGGCGCACTGACTGGTGGAATGGCATTTGAGGCTCTTAACCATGCCGGTGACACTGATGCCAACCTACTCATCATACTTAATGATAACGACATGTCTATTTCAAAAAATGTAGGTGCGCTAAGTAAGTATTTGACAAGATTAATATCTGGAAAGATATATTCCACTATGAAAACAAAATCCCTAAAACTTCTTGAAAGTCTTCCACGTTTACAAGACTTTGCAAAACGCTCTGAAGAGCACCTTAAAGGAATGATTCTCCCAGGTACATTGTTCGAAGAGCTTGGTATAGATTATTTTGGCCCAATAGATGGTCACGATATCCCGGTATTGGTCAAAACCCTTCAGAATCTAAAAAATCATAGCAAACCCAGAATTCTTCACATTATTACCAAGAAAGGTCAAGGAATGGAAGATCTTGAAAATAGCCCATCTAAATTTCATGGCATTGCACCGCCGACTAGCTCAAAAAACAAGTACCCCAGCTATAGCAAAGTTTTTGGCAAGTGGCTTTGTAATATGGCCGAAAAAGACACGAGACTAATTGGAATTACTCCAGCCATGTGTGAGGGCTCTGGAATGGTTCAATTTTCTGAAAATTACCCTGAACGTTACTTTGATGTAGCCATTGCAGAACAGCACGCAGTGACACTGGCTGGTGGCATGGCGACAAAAGGCTTAAAGCCTGTTTTAGCAATATATTCAACCTTTCTACAACGCGGTTACGACCAATTTATTCATGATATTGCTTTGCAGAATTTAGATGTTCTTTTTGCTATCGATAGGGCTGGTTTGGTTGGAGAGGATGGACCTACACATGCTGGCGTTTTCGATTTAAGCTTTCTAAGATGTGTTCCCAATATAGTTCTAATGGCTCCTAGCTCATCTCTTGAGCTGTATAAAGCTCTCAATACAGCATACAACATAGATGGACCTAAATGTGTGCGCTTTCCTAGAGGTACATCTCATATTGAAAACTTTATAAGCGATGATTTAATAGAGATTGGAAAAGCAAACATTGCAAGAGATGGAGTTGATATTGCAATTTTTTCTTTCGGCAGTATGCTTGATAAGGCACTGGAAGCTGGAGAGTCTTTAAATGCAACTGTCATTGATATGAGATTTATTAAACCCTTAGATGAAAAACTCATATTTAAAATCTCAAAGAGCCACATAAAACTAATTTCTATTGAGGATAATGTCTCTGCTGGAGGTGGAGGTAGCGCGGTAAACGAATTATTGCAACAAAATGGAATTAAAACGCCCCTAAGTATTGTCGGTCTACCGGATACTTTTACTGAGCATGGTTCACAAGAGGAACTTTACGATCTGTATGGTCTAAATGCAGAAAACTTAATTAATATTGGTAACAAAAAGTGAAAGAGACTCTGAAGCGTTTCAGTCCAAAGCAAGAAGATGTTAATTTAGGCTGGCTAAATAAACATTTACATGACCCAGATTTATGGAAGTGGAATAAGCGTACTATTTCTAAAGCTTTCGCTATTGGCCTATTTTGTGCTTTCCTGCCACTCCCTCTCCACACTCTTTTGGCGGCAGCCTTTGCTGTTGTTTTTTCAGCCAATATTTTGCTCTCTATGGCACTGGTTTGGGTCAATAATCCAATCACCATGGTACCTATTTATTACTATATATACAAACTAGGCTCTTACATTATCGGCACGGAAATGGACCCAGACTTTGCATTTACTATAGACTATTTAATGGGAACCTTCGCAACAACAGCATCAGCACTGTGGGTTGGAGGTTTAATAGTGTCAACTATCACTGCAGTATTAGGTTATACGGCTATTCTTTCGATTTACAAGTACAGGGCTTACAAACGAGTTAAACGTTGGAAATAGGAATCCTTTTTCTGATATTGGCCTCTATGGTATCGACCAAGGAATGATTATCAACTTTACTATCAGCCTTGCCATTGATATACATCAAATTTGGAGACCCGCCTGTAACGCCAACGCTTACCTCTTTAGCTTCTCCAGGACCATTAACAACACAACCAATCACAGCAACATCAATTGGTTCGTTGATATCTTCTAAACGAGACTCAAGCTCATTAACAACTGAAATTACGTCAAATTTTTGTCGAGAGCATGAAGGACATGCGATTAGGTTTACGCCCTTCTTTCTCAAATGAAGCGACTTGAGAATATCGAATCCTACCTTGACTTCATTGACCGGATCTGAAGCAAGTGAAACTCTAATTGTGTCACCTATCCCTTCACTCAGTAGCAAACCCAAACCGATAGAAGATTTAACTGTGCCAGATCGATAAGAACCCGCTTCAGTTATCCCTAAATGGAGAGGGTTGTCAATTTGTGAAGCCAGCTGTCTGTAGGCTAGAACAGTCATAAATACTTCCGACGCCTTGAGTGAGATTTTGTAATTATGAAAGTCGAGTTTATCTAGAATGTCAATATGCCTAAATGCCGACTCCACCATCGCTTCAGGAGTTGGTTCTGTATATTTTTTTTGTAATTCTTTTTCCAATGAACCTGCATTTACACCTACTCGAATAGGAATGTTGTGATCTCTCGCTGAAGCAACAACCTCTCTAATACGCTCTTTTCTGCCAATATTACCCGGATTAATTCGTAGACAATCAGCGCCGTATTCAGCAACTTTGAGTGCTATTTTATAATCAAAATGAATATCTGCAATTAATGGCACACTGACTAAAGATTTGATTTTTTTGAATGCTTCTGTAGCTTCCATAGTTGGTATTGAAACCCTCACAAGGTCAGCACCAGCCTCTACAATCGAGTTTATTTGTCCCTCTGTAGCCTTAACGTCACAAGTATCGGTATTTGTCATGCTTTGAACACTTATGGGTGCATCGCCACCAATGGCTACATTGCCAACAAATATTTTCTTTGATGTTCTTCTATTGATTGTATGTGCTTGCCTCATAATTCTCTATAACTTCATCTAACCCTTTGCTAGTACTTTCAATTGTTGGAGCACCAAGGGGCTCTTTAATTATCTCAGGATCTGATTCACTAATTTCTTCAACAATCTTTGGCTCAATAACAATTGAAGTTGACCTAGATGTGTTGGGTTCTAATTTTTCAAACAAATACCAAAGTCCAAACACAATTAGAACCAAAGGTAAAACTACAAGTATTAATAATTTTGACTTTTTGAGTTTCTCTTTTTTCGGGTAATGTCTAATTCCTTCCAGCATTTCTTCTAGTCTTGTCAAGCACTCTACCTACGAGTTGGCCACAAGCAGCATCAACGTCATCACCTCTAGTTCGCCTTGTTGTAGTTCGAATGCCCGATTTGAACAATATATCTTGAAAATGCTCAATTGTATCTTTTTTTGATGTTTGATATTGGGTTTTTGGAAATGGATTAAATGGAATTAGGTTTACTTTAGCAGAAATGCCATTCAATAATTTTGCTAGGGTTTTAGCGTGCTCAGGTAAATCATTCACCCTATCAAGCATTACATATTCAAATAAAATGTGGCGTTCTTGTGTGCCCGCATTCAAATAATGATGACAAGCCTTCATTAATTCTTTTATGGGATATTTTTGATTAATTGGCACCAATATATCTCTAAGATTATTGTTTGGGGCATGCAGTGATATAGCTAAGCTTACTGGTGTTATTTCTGACATTCTGTAAATCGCTGGCACAATGCCAGCAGACGAAACTGTCACCTTTCTTCTTGATAGTCCGAAAGCCCAATCATCTAGCAATAAGTCGCAAGCATCATAAACCGAGCTTTCATTCAATAAGGGCTCTCCCATACCCATAAACACGACATTGGAAATGCGTTTTTCAATACTCTTTAAATGATTTTGGGCTATTATTACCTGTACAATTATTTCATGACTTTGCAGGTTTCTATTAAAGCCTTGTGCACCAGTAGAACAGAAAGTGCAGGCAAGAGCGCAACCAATTTGAGAAGAAATACAAAGAGTCCCCCTGTCTCTTTCGGGAATATAAACTGTCTCAATATGACTTTGCTTGCCTAGATCAATAATCCATTTAATAACCCCGTCACTAGATTGATTTAATGAGACAACTTTAGGTAAATCTATCGTTGCTATAGTTTGGAGTTTTTTTCTTAAATCTTTTGGTAAATTATGCATATCATCAAAGTTACTGGCACTTTGATGATAAAGCCACTGCATTATTTGTTTAGTGCGGAATTTTTTTTCATTGAGATTCATAAAAAACTTTGAAAGTTTTTCACGAGGAAGTCCAAATAAATTTTGTTTTTTTAGCATTTAAGGAAACAGCCGAAAATCTGCTGTTTAGGCAATAAAAAATTATCTAGTTCTTTCGCAAATCCCGTATTCACCAAAAAAGTATGCAATCTCTATAGCTGCATTTTCCAATGAATCGGAGCCATGGACTGCGTTCTCGTCCAGAGTTTCTGCAAAATCTGCACGAATTGTTCCTGGTGAGGCATCTTCAGGATTCGTAGCACCCATAATTTCTCTATGCTTAGCAACTGCGTTTTCACCTTCGAGAACTTGAACTATTACTGGACCAGAAGTCATAAATGAAATCAGATCATTGAAAAAAGGTCGCTCTTTGTGAATTGCATAAAAACCACTAGCCATTACCTCATCCAAATGTATCATCTTTGCTGCAATAATCTTAAAACCTGCATCTTCGAAGCGAGAATATATCTGGCCAATAACGTTTTTAGCAACAGCATCAGGTTTAATTATCGACAAAGTACGCTCCATAACAATCTCCAGTTATTATAAAAAAGGCGGTATTTTACCATGTCGCGATAATTTTCTAGTGCATAGAGCTATAAATAAATATTTGCAGTGCTAAGTATTTCTGCTCAAAATTTTGCCAAAGAATTCTGCTAGTCATCGAGAAAATTTTTTGGGATGAAGATACTTAATTTCAGAGTGCGCCGAATTTTACGCAAACCAAGTTGTTAAATTAGATTTTTGTATTGTTGTTTGGCGTTATTAATCTAGCTTAATCAATATAATAGATTTATTAAACTCAATAAATCGTTTGTTGGTATTGGTAAATCAATATTCAATCATCCAAAAAAAAGGCGCCTTGAAGCGCCTTTTATTTAGGAATTGATTACTTCAAAAAGTAATTAATTAACCGCATCCTTTAGTGCCTTTCCAGCTCTGAATGCTGCCACATTGGATGCAGCAATATGTATACTTGCGCCTGTTTGTGGGTTGCGACCCGCACGTGCTGCTCTGTGTCTCACGACAAAGCTGCCGAATCCTGTTAACTGCACACTACCGCCACCTGCAAGGGCTGATGAAATAGCTCCAGTTGTTGCATTTAACGCTCTTGCTGCGTCGGCTTTTGATAAATTTGCTCCTGAAGCAATTGCATCAATTAAATCTGACTTATTCATTAAATTCTCTCCTATATAAGTTTACAAAAAAAGATATAGCGCCTAAGGGATGCCCCTTCATAAGGAGGAAAGAATCAATTTACAACAATGTCCGGATTACCTCCAACACTACATCTGAGAATTCATTGTATATCAAATTATGCGCTAGATGAAAAAAAATTAGAAAAAATTATGTATATTTATCGATTATGATTTTTTAGCATTCTTTCTTTATCCCTTTGCCAATCTTTTTGCTTTATGGTTTGACGTTTGTCATAAGCCTTTTTCCCCTTTGCAACACCAATCTCAATTTTTACCTTTCCTCTTAACCAGTAAAGCTTCAAAGGAACAACGGTTGCACCCTTTTGAGTTATTTTTTCTCGTAAACGATTAATCTCAATTCTATTTAATAGTAGTTTTCTTGTTCTTGTGGGGTCAGGGTCTGTATGACTTGATGTGGTATTAAGGGGAGATATATGGGAACCAAATAAATATAATTCATTATTTTTTAGGATGACATAGCTTTCCTTTATTTGCACTTTGCCCTCTCTAAGACTTTTAACTTCCCACCCTTGCAAACTTAGACCAGCTTCGAGGGTTTGTTCGATAAAATAGTCATGCCTTGCTTTTTTATTTAAAGCGATGGTATTTGAGTTATCTTTCTTATTCTTTGTCATGCATCAAATATCTAAAAGTGCGATTGTTCCATACTCACCTAAAAAAATGTATGAATTAGTCAACGCCATCGAAGACTATCCACAATTCTTAAACTGGTGCAACAGTACTACCATTTTAAATCAAACTGCTAATGAAATCACAGCCTCAGTTGAGATAAATAAATCGGGCTTAAATCATTCATTTACAACTCTTAATAAACTAAAACCATATCATTCAATTGAAATGGATTTACTAGACGGACCCTTTAAAAAACTTGCCGGTGAATGGCGATTTTTGCCACTCGGTGAAAATGCAACGAAAATTCATCTAGACTTGGAATTTGTATTTAAGTCAAAAATTATGGATCTAGCTTTTGCCCCCATATTTTCTAAAATTACTAACTCACAACTGGATGCTTTTATTGCAAGAGCTAAGGAAATATATGGCTAAAATTATTGGCCTAAATAAACCCTTTGGTGTTGTTTGTCAATTTAGTGGTCAAGGGGATACACTTGCAAAATATATTGATATACCGAATATTTATCCTGTAGGCAGGCTTGATAAAGACTCAGAAGGTTTAGTTATTCTTACTGATGATGGGCTACTCCAACACAAAATTTCGAACCCTAAATATAACAAAATTAAAACTTATGTCGTTCAACTTGATGGCGAAATAACTCAAACGGAAATACAAATACTAAAAAATGGGGTTAGGCTAAAGGATGGTCTAACTAAACCTGCAAAAGTTCAACTGATTAGTCAGCCTAAATGGCTTTGGGATAGAGTTCCGCCAATCAGAGAAAGGAGAAGTATTCCTACTTCATGGATAGAAATTTCTATCACTGAAGGAAGAAACCGACAAGTGAGAAGAATGACAGCTAAGGTTGGTTTTCCTACTCTTAGACTTGTCCGTACTAGGGTTGGCGAGTGGCATTTGAATAATCTTTTACCGGGCTCATATGCAACTTTTTAAGCTCGCCCTTGAAGCACTTATGTGTGATGACGTTAATGAGAAACTTTCACTAACGTCACAACTTAACTCGTACGATGTTTGCCTGGAGTCTATTAGTGATAAGTTTAGTATCAAAAAAATTAAAAAACCTGGCAGACCTTTAAAGCCAAAACTTGTTAGCTTTCAAACTGCGCCAAAGCGAGACCGATCTGACCTCGGAATGGTCAAAACAATTCATTCAATATGTCACATTGAATTCAATGCGATTAATTTAGCCCTCGATGCTGTTTATCGTTTTCAGAATATGCCCACTAAATATTACCAAGACTGGATAAAAGTTGCTTACGAAGAGTCATACCATTTCAAGCTTTTAAATGACTATTTAGAGCTTCTTGGCTTTGCGTATGGAGACTTTGATGCACATAATGGGCTATGGGAAATGGCAACTAAAACTGATTACGATGTTTTAGCTAGAATGGCTCTAGTTCCAAGGGTCCTTGAAGCCAGAGGTTTAGATGTGACACCAAGCATACAAGCTAAATTTAAAGACTCAAAATTTAGTAAGATGGTTGATATTCTAGATGTCATATATTGCGATGAAATTGGCCATGTGAAGATTGGCAATCACTGGTTTCATTACCTATGTAAAGATAAAAACTTAGACCCTATTTTGACTTTTGACACTCTCATAAAAAAACATATCGGTTCAAATTTAAGGGGGCCCTTCAATGTTGAGGCAAGATTACTCTCAGACTTTAGTCAAGCGGAACTAAACTATCTTGATCACCCGGTCTATAACGAAGCTAAGTAATCTCGTCCATCGCCTCATTAGCTAAACTATCAGCCATGTCGTTCCCAGGGTCGTCACTATGGCCCTTTACCCAATGCCAATTTATAGAAAACTTCTGATTAAGTTCATCCAATCGTTTCCAGAGCTCAATATTTTTGACAGTTTTTTTGTTAGCATTTTTCCAATTTTTTGCTTTCCAGTTGTCAATCCACTCGTTGATGCCCTGAATGACGTACTTTGAATCGGTATATAAATCGACTGAAATATCACTTGATGTTAATGCCTCTAATGCTTTTATCGAAGCAGTAAGTTCCATTTTATTGTTTGTGGTGTTTTGTTCTGCCCCTTTTATTTTCTTATCATGATCTTTGTAGCGGAGCCAAACCCCCCAACCGCCAACACCTGGGTTACCTCGACAACCACCGTCTGTATAAATAATTATTCTTTCCATAAAATTATTTCCGGTCTAAGTTTATTTGCATCCAGAACTCAAGCAAGGCTAAATGCCACAACCTTGAACCATTTAAAGCGGTCATATAGCTCCTTGGAGAGTTGATTACGTCGTTGACATATTTTTGGTTGAATATTCCTCGATTTATGCAAGCATTTGAAGTTAGTATATCAGACATAAATTCTAAATACTCTCCCTGTACATACTTCAAAGCAGGCATTGGGAAATAGCCTTTTTTTCGGTCGATTACACTAGTAGGCAATAATGCCCTTGCAATCTTTTTCAAAGGGAACTTTCCATCACCTTTCATTTTCAGAGAAGCTGGCATTTTTAAGGCCCATTCAACTAAATCTGTGTCCATGAAGGGTACACGGGCCTCCAATCCCCAAGCCATAGTCATATTGTCAACCCTTTTTACTGGGTCATCCACAATTAACCTAGTAATGTCAGTGCGCAAAACTTTATCCATAAAAGTCTCTGCGCCTGATTTGTTGAATTCTTTTGTTAACCATTTGTCAGTATGATTAGGACAGTGATAGGTTGACATTACGGTTTGCAAGAATTCCTCATGAGGTCTATCGACATAATGTTTGGCAAAACGTTCAACTTCATTGCCTTGCTCTTGAGCCATTCTTGGATACCAAAAATAGCCCGCAAACACTTCATCTGCACCTTGTCCAGACAATACAACTTTGACATGCTTTGATACCTTTTCAGAGAGCAGATAGAAGGCAACCGCATCTTGACCTACCATCGGTTCTGCCATATTTGAAACAGCTTCATAAAGCCTGGGCAAGACCTCTTCATTTTTGACAATGTATTTATTGTGATTTGTACTAAATTTTTCAACAACTTGGTCGGAATATTCAAACTCGCTCCCAGCTTCATCTTCAATATCTTCGAATCCTATGGAAAAGGTTCGAATGTTTTTATGGCCTACCTCATTAAGCAGGGCAACAATCAATGAGGAATCAAGACCGCCTGAGAGTAAAACACCAATCGGAACGTCTGTAGCTGACATTCTTTTTGCAACTGCAAGAGTTAATAATTCATGAGCTCTTTCAGTATAGTCATCATCCGATATTTCACCATTTGACCTTTCAGCTAAAGGTTTCCAATAGGTTTTTTCTTTCCATTTCCCTTTACTGTCAATAGTGATGGTTGTTGCTGGCTTAACTTTTCGAATGCCATTAATAATAGTATTTGGTGCTGGAACAACACCATGTAAAGATAATTGCTGCTGAAGAGCAATTGGGTTGATGGTTTCGTCAATATTTTGGGTTAGTAATGCCTGGGTGTTGGAAGCAAAAGTGAAAGCTCTACTAGATAAACTATAATAGAGTGGCTTTATGCCCATTCTGTCACGCGCAATAAACAACTTTTGTCTTGTTATGTCATAAACACACAAAGCAAACATGCCGTCTAAATGTTCAACGCAATCTTCACCCCAGTAGTGATACGCCTTCAAAATAACTTCTGTGTCAGAATGTGAGAAAAATGAGTAGCCTTTATTAGTTAGTTGGACGCGTAATTTTTTGTAGTTATAAATCGTTCCATTAAAAACCAGTGCCAAATTTAGAGCATCATCTAGCATCGGTTGAGCGCCATGACTGGACAAATCAATAATACTCAGGCGTTGATGGCCAAACCCTATCTTGCCGTCAACCCATCGACCACTTGAGTCAGGCCCCCTTCTAGCAAGCCGAGACATCATATTATTTAGTGATTTTGAGGAAACATTTTCCCCGTCAAATCGTAACTGGCCACATATACCGCACATATTTGAAATTGTTATATTTTATTTTCTTATAAAACCAATAATTTTCATCAAGAATGTTAAATAGCAGTTTTATATTTCCTTGGAGGGGTTAAGTAAAAATGTAAAATGTTTTATTTTAACAAGTAATACAAATAAATAATGGCTCAAACTCTATACGACAAGTTAATGAGTGCCCACGTGGTTTGTGAGCAAGATGGTGCGACGCTTATCTATATTGATCGGCAACTGATACATGAAGTTACATCGCCACAGGCGTTTGAAGGCCTTGTGCTATCAAGTAGAAAACCATGGCGTAACGAAGCTAATCTAGCGGTACCTGACCACAACGTGCCAACTACTGATAGGTCAAATGGTATTAAAGGCATTGCTGACCCTGTCTCTAGATTACAAGTCGAAACACTTAACAAGAATTGTGAAGAATTTGAGATCAATGAAATTCAAATGAACGATATTCGTCAAGGCATCGTCCACGTTATTGGACCAGAACAAGGGGTTACTCTCCCAGGCATGAGTATTGTTTGTGGTGACTCGCATACCTCGACTCATGGCGCACTTGGGGCACTTGCATTTGGTATTGGTACTTCAGAAGTAGAACACGTGCTTACCACTGGATGTTTATGGCAAAACAAGGTAAAGAACTTAAAAATCGAGGTCAATGGAAGATTAGATAGACATGTTAGCGCTAAAGATATTGCGCTTTATATCATAGGTCAAATCGGTACAGCTGGTGGCACTGGTTTTGCTATAGAATTTTGTGGAACAACAATAGAAAACTTAAGTATTGAGGGCAGGATGACGCTTTGTAATATGGCGATTGAGGCAGGTGCAAGAGTTGGCATGGTTGCAGTTGACGACAAAACGATTGAATATGTTAGAGGGAGACCTTTTGCTCCAAAAGATGAGCAATGGAATTTAGCTGTTGCTTATTGGAAAACCCTTCATACTGACAAGGGCGCAGACTTTGACAAGACAGTAGAATTTAATGCTAGTGACATTAAGTCACAAGTTACCTGGGGCACTTCTCCTGAAATGGTTGTGGAAATAGATGGAACAACCCCTGACCCTGAACAAGAAAGCGACAAAATTAAGGCGGATAGTATTCGTAACGCACTAAAGTATATTCATCTAAGACCTAACACAGCGATGAGTTCTGTCCCAATCGACAAAATCTTTATAGGTTCTTGCACAAACTCAAGAATTGAAGACCTTCGTGAAGCAGCGGCTGTAGCAAAAGGAAATAAAATTGCAGACAATATAAAGCTGGCGCTCGTTGTTCCTGGCTCTGGTCTCATAAAAAAACAAGCGGAAAGCGAAGGTCTTGATGAAATTTTTTTAGCAGCGGGGTTTGAGTGGCGTGAGCCAGGTTGCTCTATGTGCCTTGCTATGAATGCCGATAAACTTGAAGTTGGAGAGCGATGTGCAAGCACCTCCAATAGAAACTTTGAGGGTCGCCAAGGACAAGGTTCATTTACTCATCTAGTTAGCCCTGCTGTTGCTGTTGCAAGCGCTATTGCAGGACACTTTTCAGAGGTTAGATGATGAAACAATTTACCATTTTCAGATCTATAGCTACCCCTCTAGATAGAACAAACATTGACACAGACGCTATAATCCCAAAACAGTTCCTTAGATCAATCAAGCGAAGTGGTTTTGGCCCTAACTTGTTTGATGCATGGCGATATCTAGATCATGGTGAGGTAGGTATGGATAATTCAAAAAGACCACTTAATCCTGACTTTGTACTAAATAATCCTAAATACAGCGAATCTCAAATCCTTTTAACAAGAAGCAATTTTGGCTGTGGATCTTCCAGGGAACATGCACCATGGGCTCTAGAAGATTACGGTTTTCGAGCTATTATTGCACCAAGTTTTGCTGACATTTTCTACAATAATTGCTTCAAGAACGGACTTCTACCAATTACACTAAGTACTGATATAGTAGATATACTGTTTGAATATCAAGATGAAATCGAAATTAATCTAGAAAAACAAAGCGTTAAAGCGGATAACAAGACCTATCATTTTGATGTTGACCCTGAACGTAAACGCAGACTCATCAATGGCTTAGATGATATTGGTTTAACATTGCAATACAAAGATCAAATTCATTCATTTGAAGCTCAACATTTTAAAAAGTACCCCTGGTTATGATTGGCCAACTAAAAGGAAAATTGATTAGCAAAAACCCGCCAGAAATTCTCGTTGAAGTTGGAGGAATTGGCTATGAATTACTTTGCCCAATGTCAACTATCTATGAACTTAATAGTACAGACCAAGATGTTTTTCTTCATACTCATCTTAGCATTAAGGAAGATTCACATACACTGTTTGGCTTTATCACAAAGGATGAAAAAACCCTGTTTAGAGAATTAATAAGGGTTAACGGTGTAGGCCCAAAGGTAGCGCTTGCGATCCTATCTCATTTGTCTCCAATCTCTCTTGTAGAATGCATCATCAATGAAAATGCGGAGCTACTAGCTAAAACTCCGGGTATAGGTAAAAAAACAGCTCTCAAAATCATTGTTGAGCTTCAAGACAGGCTTGATAAAGTTGAACTAACTAGCGCATCAACCTTAGCAATGAGTAACAAAGTAGGGCAAAATCCAAACACAAAGCAAGCACTCGCGGCGCTTCAGTCTCTAGGCTTTAAGGTAAAAGAAGCCAACAAAATGCTATCAAATATCGAGGATCAAACACTCTCCACAGAACAGCTTATCCGTCTAGCTTTAAGAAACAAGTAATTAAGCTACTGACTTCTTAGAAAACCTCTTTCTAACTCTGCCTAACCAATTAATGAAATCGTAATTCATTAGATACATGCAAGGCAGCAATATTAAAGTCATCACCGTACCAAAGATTAATCCATAACCAAGCGCTAACACCATAGGCTGTAAAAAGTAGTCCGTTCCCCCAAGACCATAGGCGAGTGGTAGAACCCCTGCCAGTGTGGTTAAGGTCGTCAGAACTACAGCCCTAAGACGATCCCTAGCACCCTTTGCAATCCAAGTTATCTTGTCTTCTATCTGAGCCTTCTTTGCTTTGATATAGTTCAGATGGCTAACCATAACCAAGGAGTCATTAACAATTACACCAATCAATGCTAAAGAACCTGTTAGAGCAAAGAAACTCAGTGGTTCACCATGAAAAAAGAACGCCCAAATAACTCCTATAAGCGAAAATGGGATTGCGGCCAAAACCAGAAGTGGCTGCGAATAGGAATTGAACAAAATGGCGAGTAGGAGGAATACTCCCAAAACAGACACGATAAAGGCATTTTGGAAGCTCTCCATCGACTCAAGGACATCTTGGGCGCCACCAGCACTAACAATTGCCACCTGAGGGAAATTAGCACCTACGTTCAGCTCCTCTAGAGCTGAAGCCTGTGCCGCTTGAGAAGTTGTTACTTTGTCATCTACACTTGCCGATATTGACACAGAACGTTCGCCGTCATAGTGATTGAAGTCGGGCTCGCCTTTTATATCTCGAATGGTTGAGAATTGACTCATCGGTATCAAGTTGCCTTGGCGGTTCTTCACTTTGGTATTCATAATGAAGTTTTCTGAATAGTTGTTGTTGCCGATATAAACCCTTACATCTTCATCTTTGCCAGCAATACGAACATCTGTTGCATAGGAGCCTGAAAAGGCTGTTCTTAAATGTCGATAGACTTGCTGGTATTCAACCCCAAGTCTTGCCATTTCATCAAAATCAAGAACAGTTTCAATGCGTGGTTTGCCAATCTCATCATCACGATTGATATTATCAACACCCTCCATATTAGACAATATGCCTACTAGTCGATTTGCCGCAGCTGTCCTTTGTTCGTCATTATCACTTATCAAATTAATTTCAACATCCTCTCCTGCCGGTGGACCAGGTCTTTGTACAGAGAAATTAATTTCTTCAGCGCCTTGAATAACAGTTGAACTTTTTTTGATTTTCTCCATAATCTCTTCTGCGCCAATCTCTCTTTCACTGGTCGGTATAAGCGCTATTGATATGTTTGCTTCGTTCGTAAAGTAACTACCAATATTGCTCGTCACTGATTCAAGATTTTCCCCCGCTTCCTCCATAATAATCCTTTCAAGCTCAATTACCAGTTTTTCCGTATAAGCAGCAGAGCTTCCATTAGGAGCTTCGACTCTTGCATACATCTGGTCAGCCCCTGCTGAAGGGAATAAATTCAATGGCATCTGGGTTATTGCAAAATACAAAGAATAGGCAAATAGTGCGATAAATAATGGAACTATAAGATAGCGCCACCTTAATATCCGCGCAATTACTCTATTAAAAAAGTTTTCTACCGGAATAAACCAAGTCTTTTGTCTTTCAGCTTTTTTGTTGGCAAGATGGGCGGGCAAAGCAAAGGTTATCTCTAAAAAAGAAAAGGTCAGCGCAAAAATAACCACAACCGGTAGAACGTATATAAACTTACCCATTATGCCGGTCATCAAAAACATTGACGACATCACCAGTATGGTGGTTAATATGGTTGTAACGACTGGCAATATAACCCTCTTAAAACCCTTGACCACATTGTCAAAAACATTTCCTTCGCGATTCTTGTAATGATGAATACTTTCAGCAATGATAATACTATCATCGACAACAATACCTAAAACCAGAATAAATCCAGAAAGTGAAATCAGATTAATATTCTCACCTGTCAACCCAAGCCCGGCAACCGTTCCTAATAACGTCACAGGTAAACTAACTGCGACCCAGAAGGCCGTCTTTAGAGACAAAAATACACCCAAAACTATAAGCACTAATGTCAAACCTATATAGCCATTCCTGACAATAATATCTAGACGATTCTCAACCGCTATTGAGCTATCTTGGGTATAAAAAATTCTTAAACCAGCAGGATAATTTTCTTGTAATTCTAAAACCCTTTCCTTTACTCTGGCAACTGTTCTTATAATGTCTGACTGTTCCTGTTTTAAGACCTCTAAAATAAACCCTTTAGTGCCATTAACTCTAGTAATTGAAGTTTCTTCTTCATCTCCTCGGAAAACCTTAGCAATATCTCTAAGTCTGATAATTGGGCCATCAAATATTGACTTGATAACAACCCCCTCAATATCACTTATATCTTCAAATTCTGACAATATGACAATATTTTTCTTAAGGTCAGCCTGATTATTGTCTCCCAAGGTGAAGCGCGCATTTCTGCTTGAAATGGCAGATATAACTTCATTAATTGAAATGTTATATTTGCTTAATTTCTCAGGGTCAACCTTAATTTGAATTTCACTGTTTAAATAGCCGTTTTTATTTATTTTGGAAACACCATTAACCATCGAGAGGGCTTTCTCCATATCATCGGTAATCTGTCTAGCCTCTGCATAATCAAAACCGGCACCATCGATGTTGATATTAAGAATTGGGATTTCCATGATATTAAAATCAAGGACATAAGGGAGGCCAGTAACCTCTTCAGGCAAACTTCCGACACGATTGACAGCATTTCGAACGTCATTTTTGACAGTAACAACATCTTTAAGATCTGCCTCAAGCCATACGATAATGCTGGAAAGACCTTCACGAGAAGTTGAAGTAAAATTTTTTATGCCATTAACGTTGATTAGCTCGTTTTCAATAACTTTTGTGACACCTTGTTCAACATCTTCGGGCGAGGCGCCAGGATAGGCTGTTGTCACAGCTAAAATTTCAAAATCAACCGAAGGAAATTGATCTCGCTGTATCTGTTGAAAAGATAATAAACCTACAGCAATAAAAGCAAAAGAGAAGACAATCGCGAACTTCTTCTGCTGCACCAAGAATTTTAGAATAGCATCCATAGTACACCCATTTAATTATGTCAAATTGTCTCCGAATGAGATTATATATGTCTTTATTTTGTTGTATCCATCTAAATTAGTCAACTATTTCTAGCTCTTTTCCTTTGATTTTCGCTCAGCAAACGCTTACGTAGACGGATATTGTTTGGTGTAACTTCTACCAATTCATCGTCATCTATAAATTCCAAAGCCTGTTCTAAATCGAGCCTGACAGGAGGTATCAGTGCAACTGCTTCATCTGTGCCAGAAGCACGAACATTTGTCAATTGTTTGCCCTTCATTACATTGACCACTAGATCTTTGTCTCTGGAATTAATTCCAACCACCATACCTTCATAGATTTCTTCACCATGCCCTATAAAGAATTTCCCACTTTTTTGTAAATTAAAGATTGCATAGGCAACAGATTTACCTTGGTTCATTGAGATTAAAGAACCGTTAACTCTTTGACCAATTTTGCCTTCTTTTTGTGGCCTATAAGATTCAAAAGATGAGTACATTAAGCCGGTACCAGTTGTAGCAGTAAGAAAATCAGTGCGGAAACCAATAAGTCCCCTGGCAGGTATTACAAAGTCAAGCTTAACACGGCCCTTGCCATCTGGCGCCATATTTGTAAGTTCGGCCTTTCGTTCACCCAACTTTTCCATTACCGAACCTTGATGTTTCGACTCAACGTCAACTGCTAGATTCTCAAAAGGTTCACAAATAACACCATCTATCTCTTTTAGTATCACTTGCGGCCTACCTACTGAAACCTCAAAACCTTCCCTTCGCATGGTTTCAATCAAGATTGATAAATGCAGTTCACCCCTGCCTGATACAAGAAATTCAGAAGGGTCTTCGGTATCTTCCACTCTTAACGCTACGTTGTAAATTAGTTCTTTATCTAATCGCTCTCTAATATTTCTTGAGGTTATATATTTACCATCAAGCCCGGCAAACGGCGAGTCATTAACTCTAAATGCCATACTAACAGTGGGTTCATCAACACTTAGAGGTGGCAGAGACTCAACTTTAGAAGGCTCACAGATTGTATCTGAAATTGAAATATTCTCGATTCCAACAACCCCAACAATATCCCCAGCAGCTGCTGAATCAATCTCATGTCTATCAAGGCCATGAAAACCCAACAATTGTGATATTTTGGCATTCCTTTTTAAACCGTCAGAGTTTACCAAAACAGCTTGCATATTTTTCTTGGCTATACCTCTTGCTATTCTACCAATACCTATAGCACCAACAAAAGAAGAATAATCTAAAGAGCTTATTTGCATTTGGAGAGCGCCTTCAAGATTGACATCAGGTGCTGGAACTTTGTCAATGATTGCTTCAAACATTGGAGTCATATCTCCACCTCTAGTGCTATCATCATCTGATGCATAGCCACCAAGCGCAGAAGCATAAATTACTGGAAAATCTAACTGTTCTTCAGTTGCTCCTAACTGATCAAAGAGATCAAAAACCTGGTCAATTACCCAATCTGGACGAGCACTCGGTCGGTCAATCTTATTAACGACGACAATAGGATTCAAACCTTGTTCAAATGCTTTTTTTGTTACAAAGCGAGTTTGAGGCATTGGACCATCAACAGCATCAACCAGCAATAGAACGCTATCAACCATTGAAAGCACTCTTTCAACCTCACCGCCAAAATCTGCATGGCCAGGAGTATCAACAATGTTAATTCTATATTCGCCCCAGCTAATGGCAGTATTCTTTGAACTGATGGTGATTCCGCGCTCTTTTTCCAGGTCATTTGAGTCCATCATTCGGTCTGAGGCCTGAAAACGCTCATCAAAGGTCTGTGATTGAGAAAGGAGTTTATCAACGAGCGTTGTTTTGCCATGATCAACGTGAGCAATAATAGCTATATTTCTAAGTTTAGTAGTCATTCACTAAAGTAATCAAAAAATAAGAGCGATATTATCCCGTAAATAGTCTCTTTATCTAGATCTAATTCGAAAATGAATTATCTATTGAAATATTAGTTACTCTTATAAAATAGCATAAAAATACTAAGATAAATAATTGTGGCAAAAACAAGTAGTTCCGTTCGCTGGATGAGCGAACATTTGAATGATGAATTTGTAAAAAAAGCTCAAAAAGAAGGTTATCGATCTCGGGCTGCATACAAGTTACTAGAAATTATTGGTAAAGACCAAATTATAAAGACAGGTTTCAAGGTTCTTGATCTAGGAGCTGCTCCTGGAGGATGGTCTCAAGTAGCAATAAAAATAGTAGGCAAAACAGGACAGGTTATAGCTACCGATATCTTGCCAGTTGAAAGCATTGCAAATGTATATTTTTTACAAGGCGACTTTACTGAAGAAGGAATATATGAAAAACTTTTAAGTTTAACTAAAGAACAGAAGATAAATGTTGTTCTATCGGATATGGCGCCTAATATGAGTGGCCAAATCTCAATTGACCAACCTAAATCAATGTATTTGGCTGAGTTGGCTCTTGATATGGCCACTAAAGTGCTTTCTCAAAATGGTCACTTCGTTGTGAAGGTTTTTCAGGGTGAGGGATTTGATACTTTCATCCAAAATGCACGAAAAAATTTCAAAAAAGTTGTCATTAGAAAACCCAAAGCTTCACGGCCTAGGTCTAAAGAAGTTTATCTTATAGCTAGTCAGTTAAAATAACGACTTATGCAGAATTTCAAACAAATTCAAGACCTTATGAAGGTCGATATGAAAAAAGTCGACGACATACTAATCAATCGCTTGGATACAGATGTCGACCTGATAAATCAGATGAGCCACTATATCATCACGTCCGGAGGTAAACGCCTCAGACCATTGCTATTGCTGCTATGTGCAAGAGCAACAAACTATGAGGGAGAACACCATTACCCTTTGGCAGCAGTTATCGAGCTCATACATACAGCAACACTTCTTCATGATGACGTAGTAGACGAGTCAAAAACTCGACGCGGTGGAGATAGCGCAAATGAAATATGGGGTAATGCCGCTAGTGTTCTAGTGGGAGACTTTCTTTACTCTAGAGCATTTGAAATTATGGTGGAGCCTAATTCGATGGAAATCATGAGAATCCTGTCAAAAGCAACGAACAAGATTGCTGAAGGCGAAGTTCTGCAGCTACTAAACATTAGGAATACTGATATTTCGCAGACAGAATACTATGGAGTAATTGAAAGAAAAACTGCTTGCTTATTTGAGGCTGCTTGCCAAATAGGTGCAATTCTCGCGAATGTGTCAAAAAAAACTATTAAAGCACTGGGTGACTATGGTTTACACTTAGGTAATGCATTTCAAATAATTGATGATGTGCTTGATTATGAATCCAGCACTGAAATTATGGGTAAAGAAGTTGGCAACGATTTGGCTGAAGGCAAAATTACCTTGCCGATGATCTACGCACTCGAAAAAACTTCTGGAGCGAAAAACAAATTACTCAAAACTGCAATAGAAAACTCAAAAACATCAGACGTCAACGATATAGTTTCTATTCTGTTTGATGTTAAGGCGTTTGAATTCACAAGACAAATTGCAGAGAAAGAATCAACAAAGGCCTTAAAATCGCTAGAAAATATTCCTAAATCCGATTATCAAAAAGCTCTAGGTTTGCTCTGTGAATTATCATTAATTAGAAATAGTTAAGCTGATTAAATGCTGAATGCGGCACTTAAAAATCAAATTCGCTCTTCATTTGAGGCGGCAAAGAAAGAACTATCTGATTTCAATAACCGCTCTTCTCAAAATGTAATGATTGCCGAGATAGCTAAAACACTATCAGGAGAATATTCAGGTTTCAATCCAATTATTTGCGTTGAAGCTCCTACTGGAACAGGAAAAACTCTAGCATATTTAATCGCCACCTTGCCAATCGCTTTAAAAAATAAAAAAAAATTAATTATTGCTAGTGCAAATGTTGCACTGCAAGAGCAAATTCTATACAAAGACATCATTGAGGCGAAAAAATACTTGGTTGTTGATTTTAAATACGCTTTAGCTAAAGGTCGTTCTCGTTATGTATGTATTCGTAACTTAATAAATCTTACTGATGAAACCTCAAGTACCCAATCTATGTTTGAAGATTCTCTACTTTGGGACTCGCCACCGAGTCAAAGTCAACTCGACAAAATGCATGAAATGTCAGATGACTATTCTACAGCACGCTGGAATGGAGAAATTGATAGTCTAGAAAGCCCTCCCGAAGGAGCTTTATGGCAAAAAATCTCTTGTAATCGTTTTACCTGTAATGCAAAGAATTGTGAATTTTACAATGACTGCGCCTTCTTTAAAGCACGAAAAAAGATTTCCCAGGCTGATGTTATTATTGCCAATCACGACCTTGTTTTGGCAGATATTTTTAGTGGTAACTCAATACTTCCCGCTGTAGAGGATTGTTTTTTTATATTCGATGAAGCGCATCATTTTTCCCCAAAAGCCTTGTCCCATTTTTCAATCGGCACTAGCACTGAATTTATAAAAACATCAATTCATCAAGCCCAAAGCACAGTTGACCAAATAGTAAAGATTACTCAACAAGAAAAATCTAAGAATTTCGATAACAATACTGGCAACGCAATCAATAATCTAACGGAAACTTTCTTAGATATGGACTATCAAGATGATATCCATCTTTTTAGTATTATTGGAGTTTCAAGTGATATTTTGAATCTGGTAAACATTGCGCTTAGACTTATTAACACAGCTTTCGATGATTTTTGTGATCAAAAAGATGCTTGGCAATCTTATATTAAAAGACACACTATAGAACAAAACATAGTCGATAACTTAAATAACATTATTGGACTAAATGAACAAAACTTGTTCTCCATTATTCAAGTATTAAGTGCATTTACTCAAAAATATAACTCTGAAAAACCACCAGTCAGTCAATGGATAGAAAGATCAAATTTATCAAACAAAAAGTTTAACTTTCATATAAATTCAGCAAAAATTGATGTCTCTGAATATTTGAATAAACTTATTTGGCTAAATGCAGCAGGCATTGTATTGACTTCTGCGACCTTAACTTCACTCAATAGTTTTGATAGGTTTAATCAGCAACTAGGCTTAAGTAATAAAGAAAATAAATACTTACGACTACCTTCGCCTTTTAATTACAAGTCGGTAGATTTTATTGTCGCCAAAATGAAATCGAGCCCTAAAGATGCCTATGAGCATACTCAAGAACTTGCCAGTGAGCTAAAAAAACGTATTGATCAGGAAGCCGCAACTTTGGTGTTATTTGCTTCAAACAATCAAATGCAAATGATTGCTGACCTTCTTGAACCTTCATTAAATTGTAAGCTACTAGTGCAGGGAGAATACAGTAAAAAACATATTCTAGAAAAGCATATCGAAACCCGTGAAAAAGGAAAAGGTAGTGTAATATTTGGCCTAGACAGTTTTGCCGAAGGCATTGACCTTAAGGGAGATAATCTAAATCATGTAATGATTGCGAAACTTCGCTTTAGTGTCCCAACCTCGCCAATTGAAAAAACCACCCAATCATATCTTGAATCTTTATACAGAAATCCATTTATGGAAATTGCCTTGCCTGACGCTTCATTAAGACTTGTTCAAGCTTGTGGTAGATTGATTAGGTCTGAGACTGATACAGGCAAGATTAGTATTTTCGACAATCGACTAAAAACAAAATTTTACGGAAAACAATTACTTGATGCCCTTCCAGGATATAACATTGTTATTGAGTGAATATTACTTCATATAAAATTATATTAATCCTCAAATCTAACCTCTTTGATAGGTTCATCCAATATATTTTTTCAAGCACCAATTAATAACAATTTATTTATATAGGATCATGCTTGTTAACGGAAATAAGACATGTCTTCAAATAGATAACATAAAATACGGTAGTAATTATTTATATATCAATAAAAATTGAAATCAAGTAAACGCAAACAGGAAAGTCAAAAAATTTCAGTCATTGGCGGTGTTATTAATTTAGCATTGTCTATCATTAAAGTTATTGTTGGTTTCGTAGGTAATTCCGGTGCCATGATTGCCGACGGTATACACTCTCTGTCTGATCTACTTTCAGATTGGGTTGTTTGGTATGCTTCTAAACATGCTAATGAAGCGCCTGATAAAGAGCATCCTTATGGACATGAGCGTTTTGAAACCGTTGCTACTTTGGGGTTAAGTATTTTTCTTGCAATTGTCGGCTCAGGGATTATTTTTGACGCTATGGGTAGATTTTTTAGCGCTGAACCCCTCAGTCATGGTAGTTGGCTTATCTCTATTGCAATTATCTCTATTATTAGTAAAGAAGTGCTTTACTGGTACACTATTTTTGTTGCCAATAAAATTAAATCCCAAATGCTAAAAGCAAATGCTTGGCATCATCGCTCGGATGCCTTCTCTTCTGTTGTTGTTTTGTTAGGCATCATTGGAGCCATTAATGGTTACTACTATCTTGATAGCTTAGCGGCAATTATAGTTGGCTTGTTGATTATTTATATAGGCTGGAAGCTAGGCTTTAGCGCAACTAAAGAATTAGTTGACACATCAATTGGCTCTGAAGATACCGAAAAGCTACTCTCTGAATTGTCAAATATCAAAGGAGTTAATCGCATTCACTCTCTAAGAACGAGGCAGATTGGTCACAAAAAATCCGCTGACGTCCACGTTCAGGTGAGTCCATTTTTGTCAGTTAGTGAAGGCCATATTATTTCTGTCAGCGTTGAGCGTGTTGCAAAAGAATGCGTAGAAGAACTTGACGATGTTATTGTTCATATTGACCCAGAAGATGATGAATCACACAAACCTTATAAAAACCTCCCTGAAAGAGCAGAAGCCTTAATAATTCTTCAACAAGGCTTAATATTAGAGAATTGTAAATACAATATAGATCGGACTCAATTGCATTATCTTAAGGGTAAAATCCTTGTAGATTTTTTCTTGTCAATCGACTACTTAGCAGAAACTGAAGCGGACGAGATACAATCTCAATTGTCCAATATTGTTGGCAAGCTGCCTGGATTTGGCGAGGTTAAGATATATTTCGGCAAGTAAATTAATTAAGTTAATAAAATTTATAAAGAATGGTAGGCATGGCAAATAGCCCCTGCTAGTGCATCGGCAGCATCAGCTTGTGGCGCCTTGTTGAGTTTTAACAAATGCTGAACCATAAATGAAACCTGATCTTTGCTAGCGTGACCTTGGCCAACAACTGTTTTTTTTATTTGATTTGGGCTATAGTCAATGATTGGTATTTCTTGAATTCCAACCGCTGAAATAATTGCACCTCTAGCAGTGCCAAGCTTTATTGCTGCATCAGGATTAGGCCTATCTGGACGCATAAAAGCTCTTTCAATTACCACTATATCAATCAGATTGTTCTCAAGAATCTCCTTAATACCTAAAAAAATCGTGACTACTCGTTCATTTAATTCGCCTTTTGTGCGAATACAGCCACTATTGATATAAGTAAAATTGAGTTTGTTTACAGATATAAGTCCAAAACCGGTAATTCTAGAGCCTGGATCTATTCCAAGTATATTCATAATATCATTGTATCATCTGCAGAAAAACGAACTAATATATTACCCATCTCGTTATAATTATTTTTATTTTATTTAAGAATACCTTCATGGCAATCATAGAACTTAGCGAATCAAACTTTAATAAAATAATCTCTGATAACGATATCGTTATTTTAGATTTTTGGGCGCCATGGTGCGGACCATGTTTACAGTTTGCGCCTAC
Source organism: uncultured Gammaproteobacteria bacterium (assembly GCA_913047325.1). Lineage (GTDB taxonomy): Bacteria > Pseudomonadota > Gammaproteobacteria > PS1 > Pseudothioglobaceae > Pseudothioglobus. Next base: position 5,208 of record CAJWTP010000008.1, on the reverse strand, counting down.
ATTTGAAGAAACATCAAACAAGGTTGATGGAGTCGCTTTCGCCAAAGTTAACACTGAAAATGAGCAAGCACTAGGCGCCCATTTTGGAATAAGGTCAATTCCAACTTTGATGGTTTTTCGTGAAGGGATCAGTATCTTTTCTCAGGCAGGCGCTCTTTCGGGCAGAGATCTCGAGGATCTCTTAGAAAAGGCTAAAAAACTTGATATGAACAAAATAAGAAAAGAAATCGAAGCTAGTTCTAGCCAATGATTGTTGCATATTTTTTTTCACTAAAGCCCACTAATATTTGATCTCCAGATATTAAAACTGGTCGTTTTATCAGTGTAGGATAATCCAATACTAAATCATAATTGATGCTCTTTTTCTGATCTTCAGATAAAGAACGGTAGGTAGTTGAGCGTCTATTTATAAGACTCTCCCAACCAACTGAACTAACCATGTTTTGTAGCTTTTCTAGAGATATGGGATATTTTCTATAATCAATAAACTCATATCTAATATCATTCATGTCTAAATACTTAATTGCTCTTCTTACAGTGTCACAATTTCTTATTCCATAAATTTGAATATCTTCATTCATTCTAAATCTAACATTTCAGTAAAAATGTAACAGGGCCATCGTTGACCAAAGCAACTCTCATATTTGCAGCAAAAATGCCCTTTTCAACTTTGGCGCTTGATAATTCAAACTTTTCAATCATATGGTTATAAATAATTTCTGCTTCTTGAGGAGATTTAGCAGTTGAAAATCCAGCCCTTGTGCCGTTATTTGTATCTGCAGCAAGGGTAAATTGGGAAACTATCAAAATCTCACCTTTGATGTCATTTACACTCAAGTTCATCTTGCCTTTGGTATCGGGAAAAACCCTATAAGAAAGAATTTTGTTAACCATTTTGTTCGCTAGTAATCGGTCGTCCCTTTTTTCAATACCGACAAATACAAGTAGCCCTTTGTCAATTTCACCAATAATTTTTCCTTCAACTTCAACATGAGCTGAAGATACTCTTTGTATTAATACTTTCATTGTCTTTCTCTAGGAAGATAGATAGGAAACATCTGCAACTGATAAAAATAATTTTCTGACGCGCTCAATTAGCATTAGGCGAGCTTGTCTTAACTTGGTATCTTCAACATTCACCATAACATTGTCAAAAAAATCATCAATCACTTCTTTTAAAGCGAGAAGAGAAGACATAATTAATCCATAATCTTTTTCCTTTTTCAACTGTTTGGTAATTACTTGAGTTGCCAAATAGAGTTTTTTTTCTGCTTCTTCTTCAAGCAAACTAGAATTAAGTTTAAGTTCTTTGCCATCGTAATCTTTAAGAATATTTGCAATTCGCTTATTTGCTTCAATTAAGCTTCTCGATTCGCTATGCTGAATAAATTCATTTAGAGCTTCAATTCTTAGATGAAAGTCCAGAGGTGATTCAGGGCTAACAGCTAATACTGCTTCAAAGACGTTGCCATCAACTTGACTCTCTTTATAGTAAGCTTTCAAGCGTTCCATCATAAATTTATAGATTTCATTAGACATATCTCTATTGACTTCTTTGGAATGTAGATTCAAAGAAGAATCAATCAATTCTATTAAATTTAAATCTTGTTTTCCTTCTACTAATATGCGCAATAAACCTAATGCAAGTCTCCTTAGCGCATAAGGGTCTTTTGAGCCGGTCGGACCATTACCAATACCATAGATGCCTGTAATTGAGTCCAACTTATCAGCAATAGCAATAACTAACCCTTCTTCTGTAGAGGGAAGATTGTCACCTGAAAATCTTGGTAGATAATGATCTCTAATAGCAAAAGCAACTTTTTTTTCTTCACCATCATGAAGCGCATAGTGTCCACCCATAATTCCTTGTAAGTCGGCAAACTCGCCTACCATGTCAGTCATTAAGTCAGATTTAGAAAGAAGACCTGCACGAGCACAAACTTCACTATCTAGATTCAATTTACTCGCTATATGACTACTTAGCTTTTCTATTCGCTTAGCCTTATCAGCCATCGAACCGAGAGTATTCATAAACAAAACACTTTCCAGGTCGACAAGTCTTTGGTCTAATCTCTTTGTTCTATCTTGGTTCCAAAAAAACTCCGAATCTGCTAACCTTGGACGAATTACGCGCTCGTTTCCGTCAACTATAACAGCAATATTGGTTGACTCAATATTGGCCACAGAAATGAATAATGGCAATAACTTTTTGTTCTTGTCAACTAAATGGAAGTATTTTTGATGAGACTTCATTGCTGAAATAAGTGCCTCCTCTGGAACATCTAAATATCTCTTATCAAAATTACCAAGAAAGGCTTGAGGATATTCAACCAGTGCACAAACTTCCTCTAGTAAAGACTCATCAATCACAACCTCTGCATTTTTCTCACTTGCAATTGCAATCACTTGTCGACGAATTAACTCTTTACGCAAATCAAAATCAACCTCGATTTTAGCTTTTTTTCGCATTGTAGCTTGATACTTTGCCGCACTAGGTATTTCGATAGTTGAGTTATTTGAAAATCTTAACCCCTTGGATTTATTTCCACTCAAAAGACCCATTATTTTTACTGGAACGATTTTGTCATCTAACATCATTACCAACCAATGAACTGGTCTAACAAACGAGTAATCAAAATCTCCCCATTGCATTGCTCTAGTTATAGGTATATTATTTATCGCTGATTTGACAATCATAGGTAATAGATCTAAAGTTCTTCTACCCTTCTTTTTAGTCTTATAAAAATAGTACTCTTTTCCTTCGACAAGCTGTTTTTCAAGATTATTTGTATCTACACCACAAGAATTGGCAAAACCTTCTACTGCCTTATCAGGAGAACCTATGGCCGGTCCTTTTTTTTCAATAAACTGCTCTTGCTGTTTAGCCTGTAGTTGACTTATGTAGACCGCTAAACGTCTTGGCGTGGCAAAACAATCGACTTCTCCCATTTCTAATCCTAGATTTTCAAGTCCTTCCACTAGGTTATCCCTCAGTGAATTTGAAAGTTTAGGGAGTAATTTAGGCGGAAGTTCTTCAGTACCTAATTCAAGTATAAAGTCATGCGTTTCCATGCTTGTTATTTTAGCTTATTGATTGATTTGAGTATGAGATAGATAAATTATAATTTTACTTAATAACTAACTAAATTTACCAATGAGAATCTTAGTTAACTCTAAAAAAGAAAAGTATCTCTTTATCAAATACACTCTCGTCAGGGGCTATAGGTAACGGTGATGCTTTATAGACTGCTCTTTCAATTGAGTTCTTAAATGAGCGCGCCTTATCGCTATCATCAAGGGTGCAGTTCTGGACGTTTACTGCTTCCACAACACCCTCCACACTTTGTTGAATATAGACATCACAACCCCAATCATCTTCTGCACCTTGATACTTCCAATAACTTCTTACTCTTGCGGCGATATGGTTTACATAGGCACTTTTTAAGGTATTGAGCTGGTCTTCAATTTTGAGTTGTCTTTCAAAGTCTTGATCTGCTTGTATCTCTTCCGTAAGAAGCCTTTGGTATTGTTCTTGCTCAAAGGCTTCTTTTTGAGCCGCCCTTTCAGCTTCGAGTTGGTCTTTTTTCTGCTTCTCTTCTTCGGTAAGTTGTTTTGCGATGTCAGCTTGTTTCTCTGCTAGTTCTTTTTGCATAGTAGCCTCTTTTACTTTTTCTTCAGCCTCTTGCGCACTCTTTTCAGCTAACTCTTTCTGTTTAGCCGCTTCTTTAGCCAGATTTTTTGCTTCTCTTGCTTTTTCTTCCGACAAATCTTTTTGTAGGGCAGCTTGTTCAGCTGCGGCTTCTGCGGCGGCTTGTGTAGCTGCGGCTTCTGCGGCGGCTTGTGTAGCTTTTATTGATAGATTTTCAGCTTCTTTAGCCTTAGTGTTTATTTCACTTAATTTTGTTTCTGCGAGCTTTTTTCGTTTTGTCGCTTCTTTCGCTTGATTCTCTGCTTGTATTGCGATTTCTTCTAATGATTCCTTCTTCTTAATAGTTTCTTGAAGTTTAGCTTCAAGCTTTTCTGCTTCGGCCTCTAACAATTCTTTTTGTTTAGCTGCCTCCTTGGCTTGTTGTTCAGCTTCTTTGGCTTTTATCTCGGATATTTCTTTCTGTTTAGCAGCTTCCTTGGCTTCTGCTTCGGATATTTCTTTCTGTTTAGTGGCCTCTTCGGCCTGTTGCTCAGCTTCTTTGGCTTTTATCTCGGATAGTTCTTTCTGTTTAGTGGCCTCTTTGGTTTTCGCTTCTTCAGACTGTCGTGTAAGTTCTGCAAACTCCCTTTGCGCCTTAGCCAATAAAGTTTCTTGTTCTGCTAATTTTTGTTTTTCTTTCGCGCTTTCTGAACGCTTTTCTTCATCTTTTATTTTTTGTTGTTTTTGTTTTTCAAGTTCTTCTAAACGTTCTTCCTCTGCTTCAATAATTTCATATTCAATCATTACTGTTTCAATTGGTGCAGGTTGAGAAGAACTTGTTTTTTGTTGAAGAATTTCCCAGCGTTCAACATTCGCATTGTACAAACCCACTAATAAACTAAGATGCAATATAACCGCTGCCCAAAATGCAATTGGATGTTTTTTTGCAATATTGATCATAGGTTGTGCTATTGCGAGAATAAGACGTAAGATATAAATTACAAACTTTTTTAGATATTTGAAGATAAATTTAGCAGACTTAAGTGCGAAAGTTTTGAACGCAGAATCTTTATCCTCTTTTCCTTCAAGGAGTTCTGAAGAGTCTTTTTCATTATTGGTTTTATCAGAATTACTGGGTATCAGACCCCTAAGAAAATCTAATATCTTAGTAACAAATTTCATAATTAAAATTCAATTAATTAGGGTTTTCAGAGGAAAAACTGACTTTATCAACACCATGGAATTTTAACTCTGACATTAGCCTAAAAAGTGTTCCATAAGCTGCGGACTTATCGCCCTTTAAAACTACTGCCATTTCTGGATAGACATTCTTTCTTCCAACCACTTGATTTACTATAATTTTTATAGAAACTGGTTCAGAATCACCTATCTCTTGAATACCCTCATCTGCCAATGAATTGATATAGTATCTATTTTCGCTATCAATAGTGATTACGGTTGGCTGTGGTCCATCGGAATAGTCAAGCATAGTGGCTGGACCTTGTGGTAAATCAACTTCCATGCCTTGTTCAATAATTGGCGTAGTCATCATAAAGATAACCAACAATACCAACATAACA
>CAJWTP010000007.1 GCA_913047325.1 uncultured Gammaproteobacteria bacterium | reverse complement strand
CAATAAACAGATTTAATTGAATAGATCATCTATTATTCAAACTACAGGCGGCACCAAAACTAGTTTGCCGACATATTTTTTCGCCAAAAAGTCCTCCTGTGCTTGCACGATATCCTTTAGATGATAGCTCTTTACAACCAAAGGTTTAATTTCATTTCGCTCGATATAGCCAATCAAATTTTCAAAAACCCTACTGTCCTGGAAGGTGCACCCCATCAAAGTTAAATCTTTTAGGTAGAGCGTTCTAACGTCCAGCTCTACAATTGGCCCAGCAATGGCGCCAGCGGTAGCGTACCTGGCGCCTTTCTTAAGAACATCGAGCAGCTCACTCCACTGACTTCCAGCCACAAGGTCAATCACAACGTCAACACATTCGCTACCCAAAACGCTACCTAGACTTTCTCCCCTCTTAATCACGATATCAGCGCCTATATTTTGAACCCCAGCTATTTTGTCCTTACCCGCAATACCTATGACCTTTGCGCCTCGTCTCTTGGCTAATTGAATAGCGGCAGAACCAACGCCTCCAGACGAACCCGTAACCAATACAGTTTCACCTTTGCTCACGTTTGAGCGCTCTAAGAGATTTTCTGCTGTTGAATAAGCGCAAGGAATAGAAGCTAATTCAACATCGCTCCAATCGCTTTCAATCTTGTAACTCTCGTCACTATAGGCGAGCATATATTGTGCAAAGGCACCATCACATTCTGATCCCAGAGTCCAGCACTCGAATGGTCGATAGTCAACCGCATATTGCTGCATGGTTCGCACTAAAACTCTCTCGCCAATTCTACTACGGCCAATCTGGCCACCCACTTCAACAATTTCGCCGCAACAATCAGCCCCCTGGATGATAGGGAAACTAAGTGGTGTTCCTGACCAGCTACCGTCATCATTTTTTGCATCATCGAAACCTTCAGCGCCACCAACGCCGGTCTCGCCTGTCACTGACTTTGAATACCAAGCTGTGCGTGTATTGATATCGGTATTGTTAACCCCTGCAGCTAAAACCTTGATCAGTACCTGTTCTGAATTAGGACTAGGCACTTCAACATCATTACGAAATTCTAATACTTCAAAACCGCCATGTCCGGTGGTTAGGACTGCACTCATTTTTGTTGGAATATTGATCATCGCATACCCATAAAAAGAGTATTTAGTTTACCTCAAAGTAACAAATCAGATTCGAAAGGGTAGTTGGTTAATATCTCGTGACCTGTTTCGGTGATTAATACTTGCTCCTCCAGTTTGACGCCCGGACCACCGTCAGGTCGGCCAACATAGCTTTCAACGCACAAAACCATTCCCGGTTTGACTGTGCCATCGAAACTGTTCTCATTCCATTCCCATGAAAAAGGGATGGCAGGGTATTCGTCACACAGTCCAATGCCGTGATACAGCATTGAATAATGACGAAACTCATCTCTTGGATACTCTTTGGACGAAAATGACAGTTCTTTAAAGGTAATTCCTGGGCGCAGTCTCTCAATATTTTGCCTAACCTGTTCGTGGGCTTTGGTATAGATATCTTTTTGCGTAGGGCTTGCCTTTTCATCACCACACAACCAGCAACGAGACATATCGGTACAGTAGCCATATGCACCAACCAGATCGGTGTCAAAACTCATCAATTCTCCACTCTGTATGGCTCTTGATGAGCACTCTTGATACCATGGATTAGCCCTAGGGCCAGCTGTAAGCAGGCGCGTTTCAATCCATTCAGCGCCTCTGGAGACAGCCTCCATCTGAAAGAGGCTCCATAACTTTTGTTCGGTAATGCCGGGCTCAAAGTGGCCACGCATCATTTCTATAGATTTTTCGCAAGCGTAAATAGAGCGCCTCATCGCAACGATTTCATCATCCGACTTAATCAACCTTGCCAGCTCCATCACCTCTTCACCGTTAACCAGTTCGAAACCATGATTCTGCAGTTCTTGGACGCCTTCGGGCGCACAATGATCTAGTGCTAGTCGTTTATTTCCGGAACCATACTGGGCTACAATTTCTGCAATCTCGGCAGCCCAGATTTTGGCTCGATTTTTACTAAATTCACCAGCCGTGAAATACAAATAGGTTGTAGCTGGCCTTACCTCCGTTATCAATGGGTTATGGTTCGAGAGAAACTCATGGCCATCAAACTCGAAAACTATCACAGGCCCTTCAGTCATGACTAAGGCGTAGCGTGCAGCGTTATGTGACGTCCACGCCGACATATTTGTGCTGTCTGTCGCATAGCGTATATTGAGAGGGTCATAGAGTAGAATGCCAGCGCAATCAAATTTCTTCAGCTTATCGCGCACCCTTTGTAACCTGTACTCTCGAATACTGGTCATGTTTGGGCTAGCCAAGCCGGCCTCTTTCCATTCTGATTCAGCCAAATCTCCAGGGCCCAACGTATGCCTGTTTAGACTATAAATATCTTCAGTGCCCTCTATCTGGGCGCCTATTATTGGCTGGTATCTTTTGTTTTTCGTAAAGCTCATACCCTTGTCTCTCTCTAATTAATGTTTATGCAGGATAGGTTATTCAGTTGTAACGCTTCAGTTTAAACCGGATTAGCGCATTTTTGAACCGTTTGGATCGTATAACGGGTCCATAACAACACTCGCTTGATGAAACTTACCTAATATCTCCACCTCAAGCTCAGTATCCTCGTCAATCAATTCAACTGGCAAGTATGTCATTGCAAGAGATTTTTCAACTGAATGACCATAACCACCTGAAGTTATATAGGAGATGCATTTGCCATTATGCATCACTGCTTCGTCCCCACAAACATCAGTTTCTGTTTCAATTTCAATGACTGATAAATGTTTACTTGGGCCATTCTTTTTTTCTATCAAGGCAGCATCTTTCCCAATAAAGTCTTTATTCCAGTTCACGAAAAAATCAAGACCAGACTCCATTAAAGTAAAGTCAGGTCTAAAATCCATCGTCCAAGCGCCCCAACTCTTTTCTAGTCTCATTGACATTAATGCTCTTCCACCAAACCACTTCACATCTAAATCTTTTCCGGCCTCTTGAATCTCTTCAAATAGCTTCAACTGATATTGAGGAGCTACATATATTTCATAACCAAGCTCGCCTGTAAAGGAGATCCTTACACATAAGGCTGGGACACCTCCTATAAATGTGTCTCTAATATCACGGAACTTGAAGGCATCAGAGCTAACATCTTCTCGAGTAAGTCTTGACAATAATTCTCTAGAATTCGGCCCAGAAATTGCAATACCATGAAAATCGTCCGTCATATTTTGGTACTCAACATCATCAACGCCCTCGAGATGCTTTTCAAACCAACGAAGATGCATATTTTGTGCGACACTTGAACCGAACAAATAGTAAGTCTCATTATCAATACATGCAACTGTTAGATCGCCATTCAACTTGCCACTCTCAAGAAGCATTGGCGAAAGGTTGACTCGTCCGCGCTCAGGCATATGACCTGCAAGAATACGATCCAAGAAAGCCCGAGCCCCACTGCCAGTAAATTTATGATTAGCAAAATTAGCAATTTCACTTGCTCCAAGGTTTTCACGAACAGCCTTTACTTCCTGTGCAACATAGTCATGTGACCTTGATCTATGAAAAGTCGGGTCTTCATAAGCATCCTCAGGGGAATCGGCAAACCAAAGCGCATTTTCTAATCCGAAGGTATCTTGCCATACTGCTCCTTTCTGTGTCAAACGGTCATATATCGATGTTGTTTTTTGGCGTCTGCCTTTTGGCAAAGTTTCGTTAGGAAAGGTCATCACAAAGCGACGCTCGTAATTTTCAGATGACTTGATTACACCCCATTGAGGCGTTGCAAAGTCACCAAAGCGTGCAATGTCCATTGCCCAAATATCCACTGAAGGTTCGCCTTCAATCATCCATTCAGCTAGAGTCTTTCCAACTCCACCAGCTTGACAAAAGCCAGCCATCACACCGACAGCTGTCCAGTAGTTTTTAACACCCGGAACAGGTCCAACCATCGGGTTACCATCAGGTGAAAAGACAAATGGGCCATTAATAATATTTTTGATACCAGCACTACCCAGTGAAGGAATTCGCTCAAATGCCAATTCTAGTCTGTCAGCAATGCGATCCAAATTTGGCTCCAATAAATCATGGCCAAAATTTTGTGGCGTGCCATCCAGCGACCATGGAGTTGATTGGGGTTCATAGGTTCCTAATAACATGCCAGTGCTTTCTTGACGTAAATAAATATTTGCTTCAAAGTCAATACAGCTTGGCAAGCGCTGACCTTCTGGAAGGTTAGCAATTTGATCAATTTCATCTGTAATTAAATAGTGATGTTCCATTGGCGCTACAGGCAAATGAATTCCAGACATTCGGCCAAGCTCACGAGCCCAAAGACCTCCAGCATTTACAATATGCTCTGCATGAATATTGCCTTTTTCAGTAACAATATCCCAAGAACCATCAGGCCTCTGATTGGTCTCTATGACTGGTGTATGAGTGAAGAACTCTGCACCATGAACACGTGCTGATTTTGCATAAGCATAAACAACACCAGATGGATCAAGGTCGCCATCAGATGGATCCCAAAGTGCTGCAACATAATGTTTAGGGTCGATTAATGGGTGCTTTTCTACGACTTCATCTAATGTCACGAATTCTTGATCTAGCCCTAATGATCTTGCATTTGAGCGCTCACGCTTAAGATAGTCATGCCAACTTTGATTTGAAGCTAGATAGTAACCTCCTGTTTTGTGCAGACTAATTGAATGACCTGAAGTCTCTTCAATTTCTTTATATAAATTGATTGTGTAGTCTTGAAGCTTGGAAACATTAGGGTCAGAACTAACTGTATGAAATGAGCCAGCTGCATGCCAACTAGAGCCAGAAGTTAATTCATCCCTTTCAAGTAAAACGACATCTTTCCAACCCATCTTTGCAAGGTGAAATAGTATAGAACAACCAACAACACCACCCCCAATAACAACGACTCTTGCATGGTCTTTCATAATGGATTCCTAAATAAATAAAATGAAAATTAAAATGTTAATCCAAACTATTTGGTAAAACAAGTGAAAAATATTAATAATTTTTTTTGAAATATTTTCTATTAAACTTAATTTTTTGACATTTTATTTAATTCGCGCCAAAATATCGATTCTTTTTTTGATTCCAGGTGCCTGCGGGTTGCGGTATATGGCTATATGTATTTAAGATGGATATATTATTTTAAGATGGACATATTTTGCAATAATTGACCTACATCAAGATACATATTATTTGATATTGCAATAATACTTCGTAATGAAACTCAATAACCTATATGAGGAGTACCACCATGCCGCTCGAAGGCCTGAATCATGTCACCCTGCTGACTGTTAATCACCAAGTTTTAAAGGATTTTTATTCGCGGATACTGGGATTAACGGCTGGACTGCGTCCGCCATTCACTTCAACCGGAACCTGGCTGTACTGTGGTGAAACTCCGGTAGTACACCTGGTAGAGCTAGAAAGCCCTCCCAAGGTGCAGGATACCCAGATAGAACACGTTGCCTTCAGTGCATCTAGGATGGCCGAACTTTTGGAGCACCTTCGCGATAATGAAGTTCCTTACCATGTTGCTGTGGTGCCTGATGTTGAAATTCGCCAGATCCATATCTTCGATCCGGATGGTAACCATATTGAAATCCAGTTTGCCCCAGAAGAAGAGGCAGATTTGAATTCATTCAAGTTAGAAACAATTCGTGATTTAATCTTAAACAGTGGCGTCCCAGAATGGCGTGAAGGCAGCCCGACCAGTCCTGTATGATAGTCGAAGCTTGACAAATTCTTTAACTTTTCGAAGCTAAAATGCGATCAAATAATGTGCTTACATGCTGGGCAGAAGGACGAGCCGCCATTTCTGGCTGGTTGTCAATAGGCAATAGTTACAGCGCCGAAATTGTCGGCATGAGTGGAGTTGATTGTGTGACCATCGACCTGCAGCATGGAATGACTGATATCTCAGACATGATAGTTATGTTACAGGCCATTTCGACTACACCTGCTACACCTTTTGTGCGGGTTCCTAACGCTGAACCTAGTGTCATCATGAAAGCACTCGATGCTGGCAGTTATGGGGTTATCTGCCCGATGGTGAATTCGGCAGATGACGCACGAGTACTGGTTAATGCCGCTTCATACCCACCCATAGGCCAACGTAGCTTTGGGCCGGCCCGTGGTCTGCTCTATGGCGGTTCTGATTATGCTCAATACGCTAATAAAACGGTTGTTTGTTTAGCCATGATCGAAACAAACGAAGGACTAGCTGCCATCGATGAAATCTGTGCCGTAGACGGACTCGATGGTATATTCATCGGACCTGCGGATTTGGGATTGAGTTTGGGTAAAGGTTCAGTTTTAGATCCAATAGATGCCGAGGTGCGTGATTCTATTGATTATTGTCTGAAGAGGGCCAAAGCTGCTGGAAAACACGCTGGTATCTTTTGTCCCTCTGGTAAGGTCGCTGCCCAACGTGCTACGCAAGGTTTCGATTTTGTGGTGCCTAATAGCGATGCGAATTTGTTGAAATCTGCACTGGCAACAGAGTTGAAAGCAGTAATGGATAAATAAAGCGATGTGGCTAAGCTCGGGGTGATCTTCATTGATTTCTGCGTATATTAAATCTGCACTCTGATGACTTCAGTCAGGACTTTGTCCTTTAGAACTGCGTCTCTTGTTGAAAGGATGGTCCGGATGGTTGCCGTATACTGACTGGTAAGTATCAACATTTAATCCATAAGCCTGTAGCGCCGTGGCCAGAATCAATACCACAATCATCACTAGGATAAAGGCGATAGCAATCCCCGGCATCCAGAATTGCCATAGTCCTGAGGCGGCCGTGCCAACAGCCATTACGATTACGATATACCCCGCAGTTTTATGATAAACCTCAAACCAGCGCCGTTTTGCGGTCATGTCAAAATGATCCCCACTCCAAGTTGAACGGTCTTGCGGATCGGATTCTGCACCGTGCTTTCCGCCATGGCTACCGCGAAACCAGGCAGATATAATTTGTAGCGTACCCAACAGGATGGTGCCGCTTCCAAACCAAGCGTGTAACGTACCGCTAAAACCCCCGCTTAACCAGATTGCAATCAAAGCCCCGGCAATCGACAGAGCAATAGCAAGGTAAAGTAAGCTGTAATGCAGCGTCCACCACAAAAGCCTGCGGTCGAACCGGCTGATACCGAGCGGGATGCCGTAGGTGGTTGGTTTAGGTTTGCCGAAACGGATGAATAATAGCGCAGCTGGTATCAGCACAAACCAGATGCCAAACATCAGCAGGGCATGATAATCCCAGTGGATCTCGATGGTTTTGTCAAGAAAGTCGATATACTTCGCGGTCGGAATCTCATAACTCATGTCCGGCCTCTTGCAATGCCTTCAGGTTGAAAACCAGTTCCGCTTTAAGTTTGCCATGCAAACCGTCTAAGATGTTTTGTGCTGCCACAATTCCCATACGTTGTGCGGCCTCTTCGCTTAGCGAGGCAGAATGAGGGCTGAGCACTACATTAGGCAAGCTCAATAGCGGTTGATCCGGGGTCGGTGGCTCGCTGTCGAAACAGTCCATCCCGGCGCCACCGCGGGACATAGGTCCAGTCAGGGCGGTATAGAGCGCCTCTTCATCTACCAGTCCGCCGCGAGCAGCGTTGATCAGGATGGCGGTTGATTTCATCGCAGCGATTTCCCCAGCACCAATCAAGCCCCTGGTTTCCGCTGTCATAGGCAGATGCAGGCTTATCACATCCATCTCGGGCAGTGTTGCTCGCCAATCCTCGACTGCCTGATATCCCGCGGCCTGGATTTCATCGGCACTGACGAAAGGATCATGGATTGCAACCTTCATGTCAAAAGCCAATGCCCGGCGTGCAACCTCGCGCCCGATACGCCCAAAGCCCAGAATCATCAAGGTTCGGCCTGCCAATTCTCCGACCTGTAGTGAGTCACGAATGCCCCAGTCGCCTTTGCGTACCGCAGCATCGTAAAGGGCGATTTTTTTGATCAGTGCCATCAACATCGCCATCACCTGCTCGGCGACCGACCCCGCGGTGACCGGTCCGACAATGGTCACCGGCACGCCGCGGGCACCTAGAGCTGCTACCGGCAGGTTGTCGCAACCCACGCCATGGCGCGATACGATACGCAGATTTGGCATTTGTTCAGCGTCGGCTTCACTGATTTTTCCATAGCGAATCAGCAAGGCATCCGTCGTCGCCAGTTTTTCCTTCGATAGCTCTGCATCCGGGTCAGTGATCATCTCGATCTCCAGCCCGTCCTCAGCCTCAAGAATGGCGAGACCCTTTGGATGGATTTTCCCCACAATCAGAACCCGACTCATTAGAGATTCTCCATTTCTATGATGTAAAGTCCAGCATTCATGTCGGTGGTGTAAATCAGCCCCTGTTTATCGACGTAAACATCGGTAGTATCAACAACCAACGGGCGGGCGGGGCGATAATCCATCAGCTTTTGAGGCGCAGGTGGTACCAGCGCAGCAACTTCTTCAGGGCGGTAGGGGTTGGAAATGTCGTAGACTCTGATCCCTGCGTTCTGATAACTGACAAACATCAGCTCGGAACTCTGGAATCCCTCACTACGATTTTCATGTACATTGTGCGGGCCGAATTGTCCGCCCTTGGCCTGATAATCCATCTCGTCCGGAATCGGGGTGGTGGCGATGGTTACAGGATTTGCCGGATTGCTGATGTCGTATACCCAGTTGTGCTTGATACCATCTTCGCAATTATCAAATACCGATTCCTCAACCACGAATAGCAGGTTGCGATCCGGGATGGGCAGCGTGTTATGGGTACCGCCGGAAAAAGGAGGGCAGGGGTTATCATGTGCCAGGATAACCGGGTTGTAACGGTCACTGACATCCATCGTAGTGACGCCACCGTCGCGCCAGGCACCGCAGGCAAGATCGCCCTTGATGATGGCATGGTGCAGCGCGTAGCGGTATTTTGCATCCCAGGCTGGAGTTTCTCCGGCTGCGCTGTTCATTCCAGGAAGCCACAACTTGCTTACCACCTCGGGATTTTCGGGGTTCTTAAAGTCGACAATCATGAAAATATCGTCACTGAATCCGGGCGGCAGGGCTGAGATATAGGCCCAGTTGCCACCGTCGTACCAGACACGGTGAACGCCCAGCCCCGGTACTTCCATGAAAGCAATTTCGCGTGGATTGGCACGATCAGAAATATCGTAAACCCGCATACCGGCAGAATAACCCTGCTCGGGAGTGTCAAGAGAAATCTTGTCGCCAATTGAGCCCTGGTAATATTCCCCCGCATCGATGTTCTCGGCCTGCAGCATATCACGCATGTTGTTGACGATAAGAATATCGCCATGGGTTTGTAAATGCTGGCTCCAGGTGCCTGCTGGTTGGGGTATATGGCGCACGAATGTCGGCTTCTTCGGGTCTCGTACATCGATTACCGAAAAGCCGTTATTGAATACATGCCCGACGTAGGCATATCCTCCTGAAACCATGACCTGGATACCGTCGGCTCGACCACCCTGGTCTGAGTGACCGAGTATGTGCATGTTACGGGAAAAATCCGGAGTGAGAAGACTAGGACTGGACATCATTGTTCTCCTGCATTAGTTGAAATAAGCAAAATTGCTATTAAAGTTATATTTTTTTTAATAAACATTAAATTCTCCTCTTTCCTATTAGTTATTATATTTTTTTCAATATTGTTATAAAAATAATTATATTTGTATGTGGTATACAAATAATTGACCTGTATCAATCCATTGATATCTCCATTTAAACATTGACTGCTATCACAACCTTTGCTCAGCTGTTATTGGTAAAGTAGGATTGGTTGCTGGCAAGAACTTCATCAAGCGCCAGTGGATAGGCGCCGAACTGTTTTACCAGGTCAAAAAAAGTCACCATATTTTGGGGTGAAATGTCATACCCAATATTGTGACAGGGTGCAATGATATAGCCCCCATTACGACCAAGGTCATGAATCCTCTTTGCTACCTCCCAGCGCAGCTGATCAAGGCTGGCATTGGGCATTAACTGCTGTACATCTATCGCCCCGTGAAAGGCAAGTCGATCACCAAACTGTTGCTTGAGGGCTTGGGTATTGTCCATACCCTGAACCGAGGTCTGTACCGGGTTGATGATGTCCACATTCATTTCGATAATATCTTCAATGACCGGTAACACTGCTCCATCTGTATGCATCATCAACTTCACGTCTGCCAGACCCTTGATATGGTCATGCAGCTCTTTCATCTTCGGCTTGAGACGGTTGCGAAATACTTTTGGCGATATCAACATTGAGGTCTGGGAACCCAAATCATCCGTAACATAAGCAAGCTGAACATATGGCCCTACCTCTTCCATATAGCGGGTCCACATTGCTTTCAGGGTCCAGGTGATCTTATCCAGCAGTGCATCAGCAAATTCAGTATCAGCAATCAGATCCATAAAGAACTGTTCATAGCCTCGCATTTGCAGGGCTGTCATCAGGGGACCGGCTTTGATGGCATCTGCCCCGATAACGTAGTCGGTGTTTTCATACAGGTTCTTGGCCTGTTCACGCAACCCCTTGAATTGATCTGGGTCATACGGGTCGGGCCAGTTAAAATCATCCAGATTCTTCAGGGTAGCTGTTTTTAAGGGCGCATCACAGAGTACATCAATTGCGTAATGATCCTGGTCCGCTGTTGCACGATAAGGCACGCCCCACATGTCAATATAACCATCCACATCAGTGCGTTCCTTGACCTGTACCCAGTTGGGGACCAGCCATCGGAAATCGATGCCAAAACGCTGCAGTAGTGCCTCGTCAGGAACCACTGTCTGTGCCATACGGTCCAGTATTTTATCCGCATTTTCCATGGGCACATCGTTGAGGTAGTGCTGCAGTTTTACGTAGGCTTTCTTATGAATAGAGCCAATATGTTTACCCATATCAACCAGAACCCGCTCTGGCTGCTGGTGACCTATTGCCGTGAAAAAATTCTCTCGTGGTGTCATCGTCATGGCTACGTTCCCTATTCAATTAATAAAAGATTTTGCTACCTTCACTGCCTGGCTCGCATCTTTTGCATAACCATCTGCACCAATTTGATGAGCATAATCTGCCGTTACGGGCGCACCACCAACAATAATCTTAACGTCCTCTCGTAATCCCGCTGCTTCAATTGCCCGAATCGTACTTTCCATACTAGGCAGTGTTGTAGTCAACAAAGCGGATAGCCCAAGAATATCAGCGCCTTCTTTAACAGCTTCTACAAACTGTGCGGCACTAACATCTGTGCCTAAATCGACTATCTGAAATCCAACTCCTTCCAGCATCATCGCCACAAGATTTTTTCCAATATCGTGCATGTCACCCTCAACACTTCCGAGGACAACTTTGCCAATCGGCTCGACACCAGAGTTGACTAGATGCGGCTGCAAAACAGATATCCCGGCCTTCATTGAATGCGCTGCTAACAACATCTCAGGGACAAAGTATTCGCCTTCTTGAAATAGGCGTCCAACTTCTTCCATTGCGGCAATCATGCCTTCGACAAGAATATCAGAGACTGAAATGCCAGCATCAAGGGCGGATTGGACATTTGTGGGAACGATTCCCATATCGCCATCTAGTATGGCTTCATAAATGTTATCTAAATAATCCATTTATCAAATTCCTATTCATAAACACAACTTTGTGGCTTAGTCAGCAATAGTCAAATTAAAGCTCTCTGAGCCACCAAAACTACCCCAGTGCTTGGTCAGATTTTTTAATTGAATTTCAGCTAAATATCTCTCAGAGTAAGACAGCAAAACGCGGCATTAGATTCTCAAGCCAAGCTTTCATTAGGAGTTATTATTGCAAGATTAAACAATATTTGTCTTGATGTAAATCAAGTTTTGCATTCGTATGCAAAAAATAATTCTAAAGCATTATTAGTTGGGAGGCTCATCCTCCATGCCGATCCCTGTAGCACGAGCTAAAATATCGACCCCTTGTTGATTCCAGAAATACAAAAAATCGATAAATATCCAATTCTCAGTCAACTTATCTCCTTCTCGGCGATACATGTCTATAACGCGCATGTCAATAGGTTTGGCTTTTGTAGGTATTCCCATAAACTCACCTGTAGGTGTCAAAGTCAGGTTTGGCCAGCCAAAAAAGCCACCGAACTTTCCTTCAGCAAATCTACAAAGATGGCCGTTAAATATACGATCCGTAAAAGCAGCGCGAAACGGCCCCGAGTGCTGCTCAGCATAACGCTCTATAGTATATGTTGCTCCGATACCTGCAGGACCCCACCAGATCATATCTTCATTCCAGCTCCTCCTAAGTTCTTCAACTAGAGGTAGCTTTTTTGCATCTTTCCAATCCCTCATATCATTGACCATGAAATCTATTGCAGCTAGAGTTTTCTCACCTTCTTTAGGGTCTTGTCCTTCAAACATCAAGCCATCACGCGTCATTGGTCCTGGCTGCACCAAATGTGCTGCAGTTTGAGATGGGAAGGGCTGTAAACCCGCCTGCATCATAAGATGAGGAATATCAAAAAACATTGCCGTTTCAGTTATCTTCCCATGCTCGATTTTGTTAAATTCACAATAACGCAAAAAAATCATCTTGCCTGTCGGAGCAATACCTAACCACTCATTATCAAACAAGCCAACCAAGTGGCCCATTGAGGTGACCCATACAGACTCAAAGCCATCTATTTCATTCCGACCCGCCATGAAAATATCCATGCGACGCTGCATATGACGAAAAGCATGACGTAGTGGCTGCCAAAACAGTTCTGACACTGCCTTAGCGTTAGATTGCTCATTGAAGGGATGAAAACCACGCCAGATATAATAATCATCTAGGTATCGTTCCATAACCTTAGAAAGGTTATTTTCTGCTGCTGAATCTAGCTCTTTATAATAATTTAGAACTAACTGTTTCTCAACTTGATAGCTGCTCATTTATTGGTTTACCTCGTCAAAATTATCCCTTAACGGCACCAGCCGTTAAACCACTAACAAGTTGTCTCTGAAAAAACATAACTAAAATAAATAACGGCACTACAGCAGAGACAACTGCCGCAACCGCAAACATCACATTACCTTCGGTTTGAGTAGTCCCCATGAAGCTTGCAATTTTAGGAACCATAGTTTGGTTATCTTGGGAAAGTAGCATAGCAGTGACAGCAAAGTCATTATATGCCAATAGAAATGAAAACAATCCAGCAGTGACAACACCTGGCCACATTACGGGAATAATGACATTCCTAAAGGCTTGGAATTGAGTACATCCATCCACTTTAGCGCTTTCATCCAATTCTTTTGGAATTTTTTGAAAAAATGAGTGCAGCATCCACAAGGTAAATGGTTGATTTATTGCAACTAAAACAATGATTGTAGTTGGTAGGATTCCCCAAATGTTCCACTGAAAAAATGGCAATAAATAACCTGAAACTAATGTAATTGGCGGCAATGCGCGGAAAATAAGTGCAATAATTAATAGCCAAAAAGCATAACGAAAACCAGAACGTGATAAAGCATAACCACCGAGAGTCGCAATGGTTAATGAAGTAAGTACCGTAAAAAAGCACACTATACTTGTATTACGAAAAGCTCTCCAAAACTCTTCCTGTATCCATGCTCCGTCGTAGCCTGCACCCGTAAAAGCTTTACCATATACAACCTGTGTCCTCACACCTGAAATTGCATTTGTCCAGTCTGCCTTTGAGAAAAAATCAAGCTCTACCTTGAACGAGCCCCAAAATGTCCACAAAAATGGAAAGGCCGCCAAAATAAACCAGAGCAGAACAAAGCCGTATATCAATATTTGAAGCCCTAATGGTTTTTTTATTTGGGTGGAAGACATATAATTATCCCTTTGGGTTGAATTCGCGCCAAGTCCGAACGAGAACTGGAGCCAGAAGTATCGAGACGCCAATAATTGTTAAAACTGATGTAGTTGCTGCTGAAGAAAGCAGACGTGTTTCACCCCCAAGGTCATTATAAATAATCCAAGAAAGGGAGGTTGCATGAGCCTCTGCATTAAATCCAATTATAGGTTCGAACACGCGGAAATTATCCATCAGCTGCATCAATGCTACAAAAGCCACCAATGGTACTAAATGCGGGATAACGACATGCATAATCTGTTGTAAACGTGTTGCTCCATCAATCATCGCTGACTCAAGCGTCTCCTTTGGCACAGTTTGAAGTCCAGCATAAAAAACAATGAAGGCAAAAGGTGCTGAATGCCAAATACCATAAATAATCAATGTAACCCAAGTTAAACCTGTAGAGGCTTTTAGGGATAAGTCAGGGTTATCGAGTAAAACCTGAAGCCCTGTTCCAATAATGCCTCTAGAATCGATCATCCAAAACATGATGAGTGAACCAATCAGAGGCGTCACAATCATTGGCAAAAGAGAAAAAAATATCATCAGCCCTTTTAAGCGCTGATGCAGTGAATTTACAGCTAAAGCAATTAAAAATCCAACTAATATAACAAAGGGCGTCACTACAAAGGTGAACGTCAATGTAAATCCCATTGCGCGATAAAATGGAAGATTCTTAAGAGTGGAAAAAAAATCACCCAAGTCAGAACTACCTCTCCACATCTCACCAACCTCTTTAATTGCAAGGTGGCCTCTGTCAAAATAGATTCCGAGTCCAGCCCATTGACCTAAAGGCTCAGCTTCATACAATTCTTGAGTTAAGGTGTGATCAATTTGCGTTTGCGAAGTACAACCAAAGGGATCACAGTTTTCAACAGTTATTAAAACCTTATCGTGAGGAACATGAAAGGACTGAGATACCACTGATAATAGTGGCAAGGCTATAAACAAAAACATTGCCATGGCAGTAGGTAAAAAGAACCAAAAAAATGTCTTGTGTTTCATCGAAGTTTACAAAATTAATGTAGTTACTATATTACAGAAAAAAAGAGGGGTGTGTGTACACCCCTCTAGAGTAAATCACCTAACTAAATCTTATAGGTAACCTTTTTCTTTCGCAGCTGCTGTATATGCCGCTTCTACATCAGCTAGAGCAGTAGCCGCATCTTCCTTGCCCATCATAAAGTCAATTATCTCAGCACCTAACGCTGAATGTAGTAGACCTTGATAAGACACCATCGGATATGGTTTTGTGCCCATTTGAGCTGCAGCAACTACACCACGAGATGCAGTAGTTGGCTCATAACCTTTGATCAACCATACAGCTAGAAGTGAAGTTTCATCATTCAACATTTCAGGACGAACCGCGTGCTTCATTGCAAGGAATGTTGCCTCAGCATCTTCGTCAGAAATATTCTTGGCTACAGTCCAACCATCCCACCAAAGTGTTGCAGCCGGAATAGAGCCACCGCCAACAGTCATAGGTCCAGCTATATCTGTATTACTAGCTACTTCTGCCGCTACTTCATCACTCTTAAGTGGACCAACACGTGATCCCCACATATTCATAATAGCAACGTTACCTGCTTTCCATTCAGCACTAGTTGCATTTGAATCATGTGTAAGGTAGTCAGGGTTCATAAAGTGAGACAATGCTTTCATCATGTGTAATGCATCGACACCAGCTTGGTTGTTAATTGAAACTTTAGCTGTACCTGGCTCAAAGAATTCACCACCATGTCCAATGTACATGTTTACAAATTCTTCAGCTATATTCCAGCCCGCCTTGTAAGCGCCACCAACTGGATTCTGCATTAAACCCATATCACGGATTATTGCCGCAGCAACCAACATCTCTTCATATGTTGTTGGTGGATTTAGGCCAGCTTCTGCAAGTATGTCAGCACGGAAAACCAAGTGCTGAGCATTAGCCATAAAGGCTACAGCCATTATATTGCCATCCACAGTTACTAACTGATGTTTCTGTATATCTTGCCCATGCTTAGCAACAAGGTCATCTAATGGTCTTATGACATCATCGACCATTAATGCAACAATAGATGAATTAGCAATTATTGCTGTTGTATATTCTGCCGGGTTGCCGGTCATACCTTGGACATTTATTTTTTGATGGTCTGCGGTCAAATTTTTCGTAACCTCAACACCACCACCTGCGCATTCTGCTGCCGCTGATCCTACTGCTTGAATTGCAGGAAATTCATTACCAACGATACTAACACGTCCTCCGTCGATACCACAACCTGCCCAAACACTAGAAGAGAGGGCTGCAAATGTTATAGCAAATGCTATCTTCTTATTTAACATAAAGTTCTCCCCGTTATTTATAGTCTATAAATCTAACACTACAACCTTGTTAATTACGAAAACATCATGATTTCTCACTATCAAGGTTTTCTGGGTATTCACCCAGTAGTCTTTCATCGTAAAAAACAAGAAATCAAATCTTGCATACGATTGCAAATTATTATAACACAGCAAAACACCTTTGCAAGAACTTTATGCATTCGTATGCAATAAAAAGTTATACTAAAAAAAATATATGAAACGATTATGTTTTTTGATGATTACATTTAAAGATTATTCAAGGAGTAAATATTTATGACAGCACGAGCGCCTCGTCCCCCAATGGGTATTGCTACAGATAAAACCGTCGAAAACAAGAATATATATGCCAAATACCTGCAAGCATTCGAAACAGGGGAAATTAATACTATTGAAAATGCGGTAAATGATATCTTTAGTACCAAAACACAGATAGATGCATTTCATCCTGTAAATATAACCACAGGTGCTAAAGGATACTTTTCCGATATCTTGAGCCCCATGATTCACTCATTTGAAGGCTTTCAGAGGCGAGACAATATTTTAATTGGTGGAGAATATCAAGGTGGTGAATGGGTTACATCAACTGGATACTTCCTAGGTCATTTTGATAAACCGTGGCTAGGAATTCCACCCAGTAAAAGACTAGAGCATATCCGCTATGGTGAGTTTCATAGAATGCAGGATGGGGAAATTATACAATCACAGATCTTTCTTGGTATTGCTGAGCTTCTTATAGAGTTGGAACTTTGGCCACTTAGTTCTAGTGGCGGATATGAGGGCGTTATGCCCGGTCCAGCAACACATGATGGCATTGTCCTATCACACAGCGTTCCTTCACAATCACGTGCTACCGCAGACTTAGTAGAGGCAATGCTTATGGAGCTCACATCCGTTGATTGTGCGTGGCGCCCATACTGGGATGACAACATGATCTGGTACGGACCCGGCGGTTTCGGCTCTTATTTCACTAAGGATGCTTTCGAAGCTTTTCAGGTACCCTTTGAACAGACCTTCGAAGGCTGGGGTGATGGGACACGTGAAGGCATTACTGGCGTTGGCTCACAATGCAAAGCCGGTGATGGCGATTATGCCTTCCTCAGTGGATGGCCTCAAATTACTGGCATTCATATTAAGCCATTCATGGGCATTAATACAACCAATAAACGTATTTATATGAGGGATTGTGACTGGTGGCGATGCAAAGATGGAAAAATTATTGAAAATTGGTGTATGGTTGATACGCTTCATCTTGCTCACCAATTGGGTCGTGATATACTTTATGAAATTAGCAAATAGTCTTTCTTATTCTCTGAATGATAAAAGCTAAATAACCCTATGTCCTAGATTTCTCAAAAGCCTCCCATGCCTTTTTGAAAGAATCAAAATTAAAATCTTTTTTCCCAGCAGGCTCAAGAATTAATTTCTCAGAATCAAGAAGTTTATTGATAGCTTCTTTTAAATTACTAATTACATTCACTGGAATTACAACTGCGCCATGCAAATCCGCATGCATTAAATCACCTGGAGATACTCTCAATCCAAAAATATTTACCTCACTGTCAATTTCACTAACATGAACAAAACCATGACTTGGCCCAATAGAACCTGCAACTACAGGAAAATCTTCAGCCAAATCTCCGAGATCTCGAACAACTCCGTTTGTTAGGGCGCCTGTCAAACCAAAACCTTTGTGCACTTTAGTATTTATTTCCCCCCAATATGCACCAATACATTCTGGATAGTCAATATCTTCAATGACTGCAACTGCGGGCCCATTAAAATCCGACATATAACGGTAATATTCCATTCTTCGTTTTTTTATTATTTCTTGACTTTCTGTAGATGGAGAAAGGGCTGCAATTTTTGCAGTTTTAGCAAACCCAACCATAGGCGCACTTTTTGTTGAAGAGCAAATCATTGTTCCGCGAGTAAACTGGTTAAACCCTCTTTGTCCCTGTGCCACCTCAATAGCGTTACATACTGTAGGCGTATCTACTGAACGAAGAAGTGATAGTAGTTCCGCATCTATCAATTCATTAGCCATGATTTAATCACCTCCGTAGTTTTTTGTGGCTGTTCTAATGTCGGCATATGGCCAGCACCCATGACAACCTCCAACTTTGAATCATTGATAATATTATGCATCAATTCGTGCTTCTCTAAAGAACATAATTTATCCTCAGAGCCGCACATAATCAATACTGGAATGTCCAAATCCTCAAGAGTGCTTTGTTGGTCATCTCTACCCTGAAGAGCTCTCGATTGTCTAACAAAAACTTCTGGACCTAAAGTTAGGGCCATTTCCATACAGGTATTCAAAATGTCTTTTTGCTTGTATGAGTCTGCCAAATAGTTCGGTTTCATTTCCTCTTTCATTACTTGTGCTAAATTTCCAGAAACAACGTCTCTAATTTGTGGTTCACGCTTAAGTTTAGTCTCCTCTAGTTCAGGCTTAGGGTTTGAGTCCATAATTACTAATTTTTCAATTCTATCTGGTTCTTGTGAACACATCTCCATTGCAACAATGCCTCCCATTGAGTGGCCAACAAGGAAAAATTTTGGAGGGGAGTTTTCTAATACATCTGACGCCAACTCTTGTATAGATGAATATTTTGAAATATCTGCAATATATACCTCAGTATCAGTGCCAAGCTCTTCTATCTGGTGTGCAAATATACGCTCATCACACATCATTCCTGGAATCATAACAACTGGTGTCATAACCTTTTATTTGCTATTTCAGCTCCCTCTGAAAGAGTCTTTAATTTAGCAAAGGCAATATCTGGATCTACTGCACCAAAACCCGCAAAAGTTCCGAAGCCGCAATCTGATCCTGCAATTACTCTATCTTTTCCTACTATATTTACGAACTTACCAATACGTTCTGCAACTAACTCGGGGTGTTCTATAAAATTAGTAGTTGTATCGACAACTCCAGGCACAAGAATCTTGTTATCTGGAATCTCATTCTTGCGATCACGAAAAACCGTCCATTCATGCGCATGCCGCGGGTTCGAAGTCTCAAATAGAGTATATCGAGCTTTAGCTTTCATTAACGTGGCAAAAACGGTAGTCATGTCTATATCACAACAGTGAGGGCCTTCATAATTTCCCCAACAAATATGAATTCTTACTTTTTCTTCTGGAATATTTATTAGTGCATGGTTTAAAGCTTCCATATGCGATTCAGCAATTTTGACAAATTCAGAATCAGACAAGTCACTGAACAACATGTGCCTTGAAAGGGCAAGGTCTGGGCAGTCCAACTGTAAATCCAATCCTGATGCAACAATCGTTTCATACTCCTCTCGCATAGCATCTGCTAAGGCTGCAAGATAGGCGTCCCTTGAAGGGTAATAATCGTTTTGCAAAAATAAAGAAATAACACCAGGCGATGCTGCATTCATAAAGCCACGATCGATGCCGTGATGATTCATCGCAGCCTTTAAATTAGAAATATCTTTTTGGAGCTCTCCTTGGCCTTTTGATTTAACTTCGCCCGTACACATTGGTCGTGCATACTGTGGAGTTCCCCCATCTTCAGCAAGCCTTTTAAGAAATCCTGGAAATAACATTAAATCTCCAGGCGGATTTCGAGGGCTGTCGCCTGAAAATCCTGAATACCTATCTTTGACGTAAGTTGCATAGGATATTTTAGATGTTTCACCATCACTAACAATATCTATGCCTGCTTTTCTTTGTTTTTCGGCGGTTTCTAATACATTTCTTTTCATGCATAAGTCGAACTCGGTTTTATCGTACCTCTTGTTATTTTCACGGGCAAAAATAAAATCTACAACATCTTGGCTTCTTGGCAATGACCCAACGTGGGTAGTTAAAATTCTACTCATTTATCGCTCCTTAATATAGTTTTGACAATCCAAATTAATTCAAAATTGATTAGTGATTTTTTGTAGATTAGCCTCTCCATGTTGGACCTGCAGGATCTTCAGTATTAGTTATACGATAGAGGCTAGATTCAGGTGAATCAACGGCAATCAATGAATGCTCAAAGTTTGGTTTCAATAGGCATGTGTCACCAGAATTAAGAACAGTTTCACCGCTATTCCAAGTCAGACTCCAACCGCCCTTCATCGGCATTAATACTTCAAAACGATTATTACTGTATGGCTTTTTTGTTAATGATTCGGAACTAATAAATTCAATCTCAAATCCTGGCTTGTCTTTCAATAGACCTTTTTCGCCAATTACCAAGCAAGGTTCATTCTTTGACAAAGCCATAAGATCCCAATAACGAGCAACATAATCTCGAACAACATAATGAACTGGCACTTCAGGAATCTCTTGTAGTTCTTCTTCAGTTAACTTGGTCATCGGCTTTTCTCCAACTGGTAATTGTTGTCCTTTTTTAGTATCGTATAAAAGACCGGTTTCACTAAGAATTAGACCGTGTGCTTTTGCTGCATCCAAAACCTGTGGCGCCCAAATAACACCTCCTCCTGAATCATCACCTCCTAAAATCGACATAATCATGCCATATTCTCTGCCAACATTTTCAAAACCTCGGAAAACATGAGTAGGGATATTAAAGATATCGCCTTCATTTAAAATCACTTCTCCAGCACTCCCATCGAGACCCCAAAAGAAGCGCCAGCAGCCTTTTAATACAAAGAAAACCTCCGCGGTGTTATGGTAATGAAGAGAATTAAAGCATTGTGGAGGCTGTCCAGCTGCACCAATATTAAACCCAGGTGTTTCAGTTATATGTACAAATTGATCAGGACTTTCTGAAACCCCTGAACCGATAATGGAAAAGTTATCTTTTTTATTAGAGCCTGGAGTGTGTGCATCAATAAATGCTGTTTTGCAAGGCTTTAATTCATTAAAGCGGACTATTTGTGGTTCCATTTCTTGTTGTGTCATACTTGGCCCGTTTTTAGAATGATTTGTTTCCAAATTGCAGTTTCATCAAATACAACATATTCGCGACGTAGGCCCCATGGACCAAATTCTGCATGGGAAATACCCATTAAATATAACTCCGCACCTGTTGGCTCTCCAAACAAACCCAAACCATCGTGTTTTCCTTTTAAAGTCCATCTTAGAGCGGCTCTTGGTGGCATCATTGGATCATCACGTCCTATCTGATGTTCAATTTCAAAAGATGCGCTTGGCAGGGATGACCTCAGTCCCGTCCAAAAGAGTTTGGCATCGGAAAAAGAATAACCTGTAAAACCACCTGGATACCCCAATTGACAGGCTCGGTCATATTCTTTGTGAATAACTGATATGTCAGAGTTCATAAGGCGATTAAGAATATCACTGTACCTTGTGCCCCATTCGTTTTCATTGCCTTTCCCCTTATAAGGTCCGGGCTGATCAATTGAGGGTGAAAATGGCCGTACACACTTGTCTGGACCTCCTTCATGATCAATTTCCTGTCTGGCAAAATTCTCAGGCGTCCATCCCATTTGACGGACCATAGCGCCACGGTCGCGTGTAAGCCACTCGTCGTTGATTTGATTATTAATTGCATGGCAGTCGGCAATAACTCGATAGGTCAACTTTTTACCGGTTGCTTTACCGAACTGTCCGTCACCCAAATGCGTTGCTGTAGATATAATACGATGTGAAGATAACATGCCTTCTTCAGGGGAGCCTGACCAGATAACATCTTCACCAATAAGTTTCCTATCTGGGAACTCTAATAATGTGGCTTCAGTCGCTGCGATGACTCTCTCGTTGCCAATAATTATGGACGAAGGGGTTCTCATTACAACGTCGGAAGCGTAATACTCGTGCAACTTTTCTACACCAGACTCCTCTTCCCAGATCTCGTAGGTAATGCCATTTATATAATCAGGAAAATTTTCAAATTTCGGATCAAATCCTTTCATTCTTCCTTCCATTCAGATCATTTATTTGAAATTCTTGCCGAGCCGCGTATTACAAGCGGCCCATCTATTTGTATTCGACGTGGCTTAGTTTCCTTATCTTCAATACACTCAAGAATAATTGAAATAGTTTCTGCCACCATACGATTTGCTGGTTGTCTAACAGTTGTTAAATCATAGGCAGGCCATGATGCAACAGGAACATCGTCATAACCAACAACAGAAACTTGTTCTGGTATCTTTAACCCAAGCTCAAAACGAATTACATCCATTACTGCAAATGACATATCATCACTTGCTACAAAAACCGCATCGGGTATTTCATCAGCGGTAAACATTTTCCGTGCAGCCTGTCGAGCTTCATCTCGAACAAAATTACCAACCTCATAAGCATAAAGAGATATTCCGTGCTCTTTCAGCTCTTTGACAAAACCAGCTTCTCTATCACGCTGAGTCGAAGCTCCTTCCCATCCAGCTATATAAGCTATGCGTTTGTGGCCCCCAGCAATCAAGAATCTCGCAGCCTTTTTCCCGCCAGCAAAATTGTCTGAAGTGACACTTGAAAGCCTATTGTCGTCTTGGGTTCGGTTAAATAAAATTACAGGAACCCCCGCAGAAGTACATCTAGTGGCAAGATTTGATGACATTGCAACAGAAGCTAGAATAATACTATCAACCTGATAATCAAGAATTTCATCCACAACATCATCAATATTTCCCGATGTTTTTGAGGCCATAAAAACCAACACATGGTAGCCTTTTTTTTGCAAAGCATTAGAGAGGAGCTCTAACGCTTCTGGATAAAAATAATTATCTAGATGTGAAACCACTA
Organism: uncultured Gammaproteobacteria bacterium; assembly: GCA_913047325.1. Classification (GTDB taxonomy): domain Bacteria; phylum Pseudomonadota; class Gammaproteobacteria; order PS1; family Pseudothioglobaceae; genus Pseudothioglobus. The sequence goes on along the minus strand of CAJWTP010000007.1, from coordinate 23,743 downwards.
GACCAATGATTCTTGACTTTCCTGTAATTAATGATCGAGCCAAGATGTTTGGACGATAGCCGAGCTTTGAAGCAGCACGACGAACTTTCTCATTTGTTTTTTTTGAAACAGAGGCGCCAGGTGTGAACACACGAGAAACTGCAGACTGGCTTACACCAGCCAATTTTGCCACTTCCAATGAGGTTATTTTTTTAGTTGCCATTAATCCGCCGTCCAACCTCCATCCACCATCAATGCTGACCCCGTAATCATCGCAGAAGCGTCAGAGGCAAGAAACACTACCGCACCCATAATATCTTCAACTTCACAAATCCGTCCGAGCTTAATCTTTTCTTTAATCCATCTTATACGTTCGGGATTATCGAAAGTAGATTGTGTTAGGGGGGTATGAACAAACGTAGGGCAAATGGTATTGACTCGAATTTGATAAGGGCCCCACTCAATTGCCATAGCTTTAGTAAAACCTTCTACTGCATGTTTGGATGCAGAATAAACAGCTCTGTCAATACCTCCTACATGTCCCATTTGAGATGAAATATTTATTAAAGAGCCGGGCCTGTTGCTATTGATTAGACCATTTGCTACGGCCTGTGTCACAAAATAGGCCCCACGAAGATTGACATTCATGACCTCATCAAAATCCTCTTTGGTGGTGTCCTGAGATGGCGCATGACGACCTAAACCAGCACTATTAACCAAGATATCAAAAGGACCATTAGTTGCAATTGATTCTTGCGTAGTTTCAATATCAGAAATATCCAAAACCATTGCTTCAGCGCTACAGCCTTTTGTTTGAACAGCTTTAACGACCTGATTAAGGTTGTTGACGTTTCTAGCTGATAAGCATACATGCGCTCCTGCTTCAGCCAAAGCTACGGCACAACCTAAACCAATACCAGAAGATGCTCCAATAATAAGAGCTTTACGACCATGAAGTGACATAGATGGAGTTTTAGGCAGTTCAATCATTCTGCAGCTTCTCCATAGGGTATATCTTTTCCGCCATAACGGCGAACCCTAATATTCGCTTGTTCTGCGTGACCAACAAATGATTCGAGCATGCATAAACGAGAGCAATATTCACCAATTTTGGTGGCCGCTTCATCAGTAGTTATTTCTTGATAGCTATGCGTTTTAAGGAATTTGCCAACCCACAATCCACCAGTATATTTGCCGGCTTTTTTTGTTGGCAAAGTGTGATTGGTCCCGATTACCTTGTCACCATTTGATACGTTGGTTCTAGGCCCTAGAAATAGCGCGCCATAGGAGTGCATATTATCTAAAAACCATTGGTCTCGATCCGTCATAACCTGAACATGCTCTGACGCTATATCATTGGCAACATTGAGCATCTCTTCGTAACTATCGCAGAGAATGACTTCACCGTATTCTTCCCAGCTAACTGCAGCCGTATTCGCTGTTGGAAGAATCTTTAAAATTCTCTCTATCTCAGAGAGGGTATCTTCTGCCAGTTTTTGTTTGTTAGTCACCAAAACGGCTGGAGAATCATAACCATGTTCTGCCTGTCCAAGTAAATCAGTGGCACATAATTCAGCATCCACGGTCTCATCAGCTATCACCATAGTTTCTGTTGGCCCGGCAAGTAAATCGATACCTACTCGTCCAAATAGTTGCCTTTTGGCTTCAGCAACATAGGCATTGCCCGGACCAACAAGCATATCAACTGGGTCAATCGTTTCAGTACCAAGAGCCATTGCGCCGACTGCCTGAATTCCACCAATGACATAAATCTCTTGGGCACCGCCGAGGTGCATAGCAGCAATCACTGCTGGATTTGGCTCACCTTCAAATGGTGGGGTGCAAGCAATGATTCTGGGTACTTTTGCAACACTTGCTGTCACAATTGACATATGCGCTGAGGCTACCATTGGAAACTTGCCACCAGGAACATAGCAACCCACAGACTGTACTGGTATGTTCTTATGCCCAAGGGTAACGCCAGGCATGGTTTCAACTTCTATATCCTGCATAGAGTCGCGTTGCGCTTGCGCAAATTTCCTTATTTGTGACTGAGCAAACTTTATATCCTCCAAGTCCTGTGGAGCTACTTTTTTTACTAAGCTGTCGATTTCATCGGCGCTTAATTTGAAAGATTTTGGCGTGTAATTATCAAACTTTTGAGAGTACTCTCTAACGGCATTATCGCCTCTCTCTTCAATCGCCTTGAGAGTGTCTTCAACAACCCCTCTGACTTTCGCATCATCTACTGCTCGGTCTGCTTCATTTTTTCCTTTCTTTAAATACTGAATAGCCATGATGTCCTCATTTATTCGGGCTTTGGTGGTATTTTTTCACCTCGATCATAGGTCTCCCAGCCTTGACCGTTAAATACGTCTACTCCAAGTTGTGCCAATACACTTGGGAAGTCTACTGTCACCCAGTTATCAGTTATAAGTCCTTCTTTAACTTCCCAAAAATCTGTGTAGTGAATTTTCACTCGTTTGTTGGTCGGCTCTATACCCATAAATTCACCACTATGGGTAGCATCAATATGACCAAAACATGCAGCCCACTCTCCATCCGCCAAAAACCTATCTGTATTGTATTTTCGGTCGGTAAAAGCAGCCCTAAGGGGCAATTGCCAATTATTTCGAAACTCTTCAAGGCTATTTTTAGTGCCACAACCCTGATTCCCCATCCAACGAAATTTTTCATGGAAATACTTGCCCATATCATTTGAGCCAGCAATTAAAGCATCCTCCATAGCCTTAACTACTGTGTATGTTTCCTTTGATTTTTCGTTTTTATTCATGTGCAATTTAATTTGTGTTGTGATATTTGTATATAGCATTTAATTGTCAATCATTTCTCCAGTCTCTTCATTAAATAGTAGACAAAGATTCGCGGGAACGTGAGCCATAACTGTAGATCCAATTTCAGCATAGTAGTTTTTCTCAGATTTGACTGAAACTAATTCGCCACCAGCCCTTATTGAGACCATCGTCGCATCACCCAAAAGCTCAACTGAAAAAGCGGCGCCAGATATCTCACCTCCACTTTCAACTATGGATGCATCTTCGGCACGAAAACCCAAAGTTATGTCGCCAGAGTGTTCTTTATTTAGTCCTTCGATTTTTACATTTTCACCAATAAAGGTACCGTTGCTGATGCTACCATGCATCAAATTCATAGCAGGAGCACCAATAAAGCTTGCAACAAAACTATTGGCAGGTTTATTGTAAATTTCTTTTGGCGTTCCAATCTGCTGAATAACGCCAGCATTCATCACCACCACTCTATCAGCAAGTGTCATAGCCTCTACCTGATCATGGGTCACGTAAATGGTTGTGACACGTAACTCATGCTGTAGATTCTTAATTTGTGCACGAGTAGAGACCCGCAACTTAGCATCAAGGTTCGATAATGGTTCATCCATCAAGAACACAGTGGGTTCACGAACAATCGCCCTTGCCAAAGCAACACGTTGACGCTGACCACCTGACAGTTCAGACGGCTTGCGATGTAAAAAGTCGTCTAGCTCGACCATTCCAGATGCACGCATCACTTTCTCGTCATGTAATTCGCGATCCACCTTTCTTACTTTCAGGGGAAAACGAATATTCTCATAGACATTCATGTTTGGATAGAGCGCATATGACTGAAAAACCATTGCAACATCACGGTCCTTTGGCTCTAATTCATTGACAGTTTTTCCATCAATTATTATTTCACCTTCAGTGACCTCTTCTAGACCTGCAATCATTCTCATAGTGGTCGTCTTTCCACAACCTGATGGTCCAAGCAATACCAAGAACTCTTCATCAGCAATAGTTAAATTAAAACCCTCTACACCCACAAAACTACCCCAGCGCTTGGTCAGATTTTTTAATTGAATTTCAGCCAAATCTCTCTCCTAGTTTAAGTGGGCTGCATATGGTATATAAAATGAATGCATACGAATGCAAATAATTATAACATAGGCCTTATTCCCTACAAGAAGTATTTGCATTCGTATGCAAGAAATAATTCTAACTATTGACTATTTTTTTGACGGTAAGCGCTCGGCGTACTATGGTAACTCTGCTTAAATGATCTTGAAAACGCTGATAGACTATTAAAACCAGTCCTTATCGCTATCTCTTGCATAGGTAACAGCGTGTCAGCGACATATTTTCTTGCACGCTGAAGTCTTAAATTCAAATAATATGACCCTGGTGAAGTTTGTAAATGTTGACGAAAAAGATTTTCCAATCTCCGACTCGACATTGATAGCTTTCTTGCAACTGCAGCCACTGAAATTGGTTCGTCGAGACGTGATTCCATGATACGTATTGCTTTAGTCACACGTGGCTCAAAATCATTCAACAATCCCAATGACACTAAAGGCTGTGCATCAGTTGAAAAATGTGTCTCATCATAAACAAAAACACTTGCCACCTCTAAAGCTAAAGGGTAGCCAAGCCTTGATCTAATTAAATGGAGCATGAAATCAAAGGTTGGCGATGCGCCGCCAATTGTAACAACATCTTTATCAATAACAAAGCGGTCTGGCTGGACATTTGTTCTTCTGAAGCTACTTGTAAAGTCTTCAAGGTCCTCCCAATGCGTTGTGGCAGATTTCCCGTTCAGTAGGCCTGCTTTAGCTAAAATCCAAGCGCCTGTATCTACACCGCCCATAGCATCAAACCTGGATGCAAGCCTTCTTACTAGCGCAATCTGATCATTAGTGATGTATTCAAATTGTTTAAAACCAGAAACTATAAAAAATAGATTGCCTCTGTCGGTTGGGCTAAATTTTTCGTCTGGTGTGATTTCAAGTCCACAAGTACATTTAACCGGCAGACCGTCAGTTGTAACAAGCTTCCAGTTAAAGCATTGCCTCTTTGATAGTCGGTTTGCAGCTCTCATCGGGTCTATCAGCGAGGCAAGTACCAACATAGAGGATTCCGGCAATACCAGTATCGTTACCTTGAGTGTCGTCTCTGTACTAAGGAATATACTCATTTCGTATTATGTAGAATTAATGACGGAAAAAGTATAGCATACCGTCTATTGGACAGTAACATATTCTTTTCAATTTGTCTTTATTTTGTCTACAATAAGGTAACTATAGCTACTGGAGAAATTATTATGATAAGCCTACAGCCATCGAGAGATGTATTTATTACTTGCGCAGTTACAGGTTCTGGAGACACGACAGGGAGATCCGACAAGATACCCATTACGCCTCAGCAAATTGCAGACTCTTGCATTGGCGCAGCTCAGGCAGGCGCCGCCGTTGTTCACATCCACGTTAGAGATCCAAAAACAGGCGCACCTGCTCGTGACCCGGCTCTTTATGTAGAGGTTGTTAATTTAATTAAAGAGTCGAAGGTTGATATGGTTTTGAATCTAACCACTGGGATGGGTGGTGACATGGTTTTTGGTTCTGCTGAAGAACCACTGGCATTGAATGACAAAGAAACCGATATGGTTGGCGCAACAGAGCGACTTGAACATGTCACAAATATACTTCCTGAGATATGTACCATTGACTGTGGCTCCATGAATTTTGGCCAAGGTGATTACGTTATGACCAACACCACTTCAGTATTGCAAGAAATGACAAGACAAGTTCAAGCGCTCGGAGTTAAACCTGAAATTGAGGCTTTCGATACCGGTCATTTGCAGTTTGCAATTTGGCTTAAAGAGCAAGGTTTGATTGATGACCCTGTGATGATTCAGCTCTGTATGGGTATACCCTGGGGTGCACCTGATGATCTCCATACATTTCTCGCAATGACGTCAAATGTCCCTAAGGACTGGACATTTTCAGCCTTCTCAATTAGCAGGAATCAACTGCCTTATGTTGCCTTGGCGGTTCTAGCTGGTGGCAACATCCGTGTCGGGCTTGAGGATAACATCTATCTCAAACGTGGCGTCCTTGCAACCAACGAAGAGCTGGTTGAGAATGCTGTACAAACCGCACAAGGAATGGGCTGTAGCATTATGGGGCCACAAGACGTGCGCGACAAAATGAAACTAGTTAAACGCTGGGGATAAGGTGACAAGGATTAAGTCAGCAGCTGTTATTGGTGCAGGCGTTATTGGCAGCGGCTGGATAGCGCGCCTGCTGTTAAATGGCATTGACGTTTACGTCTACGACCCCTCTGAAGAAGCGCCACAAAATGTTGATAAAGTCATTGAAAATGCTGGAAGAGCCTACAAAAAATTATTAACCCCGGATTTACCAAAAAGAGGCAGTTTAGTTTTCAAAAACTCGGTTGCGGAAGCCTCAAAATCTGCCGACATAATAATCGAAGCTGTTCCCGAAAGGCTTTCAGTAAAGCAAGCAGTATATAAAGAGGTTGAGCACAGCGCAAAGAGCAATGCAATTATTGCCTCTTCAACCTCCGGAATTCTACCGACCGAGTTGCAAGCGGAAATGAGCTCGCCTGATCGGCTCATTGTCGCCCATCCATTTAACCCGGTATATCTGCTTCCCTTGGTGGAATTAGTAGGTGGCTCTAAAACATCCACTAAGGCGATTGAAAATGCCAAGCGCATTGTTACTGAAATTGGTATGTTCCCTTTGCATATCAAAAAGGAGATTCCCGCGTTTATTGCCGACAGGCTTCTCGAGTCGGTTTGGCGCGAGGCGCTTTGGCTAGTCAACGACGATATCGCGACTACCGAAGAAATAGATAACGCTATCCGTTATGGGTTTGGTTTGCGTTGGGCGCAAATGGGCCTATTCGAAACCTATAGGTTAGCGGGAGGTGAGGCGGGGATGCGCCATTTTATTTCACAATTTGGTCCATGTCTTGAGTGGCCATGGACTCATTTAATGGATGTTCCTGAGTTTACAGAGGAATTAGTGGATAAAGTTTCGAACCAATCTGATGAGCAATCTGGACAATTTAGTATTCACGAATTAGAAAAAAAACGAGACGACAACTTGGTAGATTTTTTAAAGGTCTTGAAGGAGAACCGTTGGGGCGCTGGCAATACCCTGAAAGAGTTTGAAGATCGCCTAAATAAAACTAAGAAGCGCACAGACTTTGCAAAACTTGACCTGACAGCTCCACTCTTGACGCTTAAAACCAAAGTACTTAAAGAATGGGCCGACTATAACGGCCACATGACTGAGTCACGTTATCTTGAATGTTTTTCCGAGGCCAGCACAGAGATGATGGCAATCGTTGGGGTTGATGAAGAGTATATATCAAGCATAGGTTCCTACTTTACAGTGGAAACACATATTCGCCACCTCGATGAGGTGTTAATCGGAGAGCGGGTCTATGCCACAACCCAAGTCATCCATGGCGCCGGTAAAAAACTCCACCTATTCCATTACCTATATCATAACGACGGAAGATTGCTCGCAACCGCCGAGCACATGCTGATCCATGTCAATCTAGAGACGCGCGGCGCTAGCATTCCTAGCGATCTAGTTATCAATAGGGTGGAGTGCGTCCACGAAGCCCATCAAAAACTCAAAAAACCAGAAGGTCTGGCTAGGGCGGTGGGTGACAAGTATTAATACCACTCATCATCCATACTGTCCTTCTTTTGCCGAATAAAGTCTTTTAATTCCTCATCTATTGCTGGGTCAATGGGTGGCTGCTCATATTCAACGAGCATTTTATTCCATTTCTCATAGGCACGCTCTTCAGCATTTTTGGAGCCGTCCTCTGACCACTGCTCAAAAGAATTATTGTCAGCCATCTCTGAGCGAAAATTAGCATTCTCAAAGTTTTCACTGGTATGTTCTGTGCCCAAAAAGTTCTCCCCTGGAGAGTTTTCACGATAAGCACTAAAAGCCAAAGAGTTGTCATTGATGACCATTCCATCGCCCATTCGATGAAGAATGCCGAGTCGCTCTGAATCAAGAATAAATTTCTCATAGCCAACCACCAAACCGCCTTCCAACCAGCCTGCGGCCTGATGGATAAAATTAGCGCCGGCTAAAAATGCCGGAAACATTGAGTCCGCCGACTCCTGCATAGCTTGCGCGTCAGTCACCTTGGAAGCTGTGTAATGACCGCCAGCCCTGAAAGGCAATCCTAACCTCCTAGCCATTTGTCCAACCGCCAAGGTTGCCAAAGAGGATTCAGGGGTGCCAAAAGTTGGCGCTCCCGACTTGAGGTCCATGGTCGTTAAGAAATTACCATACACAGCGCTCGAGCCAGGACGAATCAATTGTGTTAAGGCGACACCCACCATAGTTTCGGCATGCGCTTGAGCGACAGCAGCCGGCATTGTAACCGGCGACATCGCCCCACCGAGAATAAACGGCGTGATTACGACACCTTGATTGGCCCTTGCATAGGTTTTTAATGCTCCAGTCATGGTTTTGTCATACACCAGAGGTGAGTTAACATTTATGTTTCCCTGGATTACACAGCCTGATTCCATACACTCTTCACCAAAAACAATCCGCGCCATTTCAATCGAATCCTCAGCGCGCTCAGGTGCAGTGACGGACCCCATAAAGGGCTTGTCAGAATAAATTAAGTGGGCATAAACCATATCTAAATGGCGCTTATTAACAGCAATGTCAACGGGCTCACAAACAGTTCCACTGGTATGATGGAGCCAGGGAGTCATGTGTGCAAGTTTGACTAGATTGTCAAAATCCTCCATCTTGCCCTGCCTTCTGCCTCCCCTTAAATCGTAAACAAAAGGGGAACCGTATGCCGGACCAAAAATCAATCTGTTGCCCCCAAATATCGTTGACCTTTTAGGATTTCTTGCATGCATTTCAAACTCCCTCGGAGCAGTCTTGCATAATTCTAGAGGGTGTCCCTTGTCAAAATATATTCTGTTTCCTTTAACGGTTGCACCTGCATCCTTGAATAGTTTTATCGACTCTTCATCATCCCAAAACTCAATGCCAACCTCTTGAAGAATCCAGTCCGCGTGATCTTCGATACGCACCAACTCCTCTTCGCTCAGCAATTCATAGCATGGAATTTTGCGCGACAAAAATGTTGGCGCTTCTATTTGTGCGGATTGTTCTCTATATGCAATCTTTGCAGAGTGCCCTCCGCCCCTTCTCCTTTTATTTTCTGCCATACGGTCTCCAAAAAAATATGCTGAATATGATTAATTAATTAGCACTGGAATAAACGAATGTTAATTCAAGCTATATGTAAAAACAAGTGAATAATCTAAATGAATTTCGTTGAGATATTTTCAATGAAGCCGCTAGCTTGAACAAACTCTTAATTCTACTTTATGACCTTGTTAGTCGTAATACTCGACCGGTAATTGGTGCCGATATGGTGCGCCTGTATGCATGAATGATGCTTTCTTTTGAGGTTGGCTCATAGCCATCGAAGAGCATGCCGTAATAATCTACCGAATTTTCAATAATCGATGGCGATACGATATTGATTCTTAGCTGGCCTGCATACTCAGCAGCCAAAGTCGATACACACATATTCAGAGCGCCATTCGCGGCAGCGGCGCATGCTCCCGCAAGGAGAGGCTCGTCACCTATAATGCCGCTTGTTAATGTGATTGACCCGTTCTCGCTTAGAAACGGAATGGCTGCTTTTGCTAAATTTAATTGACTCAAACATTTGGTCGAAAATCCGGCAGCAAAATCCTCCATGGTAAGCTCCTCAAATGGCTTAAAAGGGGTGCCACCGATACAAGACACCAACCCATCGAAGGTGCCGACGGTGGCAAACACTTCGCTGACGCTTGAAAAATCAAGGGCATCTAGCTTGAGATCAGGGCCAGAGCGTCCGGCACGGATGACTTCGTAATCTTTTTCCAAGCCTTCAACAACCTCTTTGCCGAGTTTGCCTGTTGCACCAACTACTATTATCTTTTTCATATCACCACCTTTTAATTAATTATTGTTTTGAAAATAGAACTGATATTACCATTAAATGAGTAAATCGCTAATAGACTTCTTGACTTCGGATCTGGTTGCGTTAGCATTTAGGGGTGGTCCAACATTAATATGAATATCCCTTCTAAAGCAAAACTTTTGTTTCTTTTTGATTGCTTTTGGTGCTTTTGAGAAAAAAGTGCCCCACATATTGTTAATTGCAAAAGGGACCATAACGACGTCATCCCTTGATTCTGACAATATCTTTTCAAAACCCCTCTTCAAATCAGACAATTCACCATTGGTAGAAATTTCCCCTTCAGGAAATATACCAACGACACAATTTTTGTTTAATAGACTCACAATATTGTGCATTGCATTGCGACTGTTTGATGGTCTGATCGGAACAGCACCGACGGCTATCAGAACCCACTTAAAAATTAGCATGTTGTAGTAATCTTCGTGCACTACAAATCGAATTGTTCTTGGGGTTGCCCACTGTATTAGAGCGAAATCTATCCAACTAATATGATTCCCTAAAAGCAACACCGGGGCAGCCTTTGGAAGGTTCTCGATGCCTTTTAACTTTAACCGATAACGCCAAAAAAACAAAAGATAGCCGGCGATTTGTCGCACTACTATAGAATCGCTTTTAGTCTTTTAAGTACAACAGTAAATCCAACTACCGCTATCAAGGCATTCAAGTAAAGTATATATACGCTATTGACGTTAGATTTAGCGAGTAGCACTGTAAGCAGTAATAGACCGATCATAGCCATGTTCTGTATCCAGTTCTTGCCTGCCAATACACTTCCCAAACCATCCTTAGCTGAGTGAGCTTGAATGAGAGCGTTGAGCGGAACCAGCATCATACCAGCGCCAATACCAAACACCATGATTAAGGCTGATACCATTATTAAAGCTGTAGAGTTTGGTATAAAACCTAAGGTGGATACAATAGGCACCAAAATCGCGCAAACTGTAATCGTAGTCGAGCCGGTGTATATGTTATTAACTTTCACCGAGTTGATACTTTTTCTTGCAGAAAGATAAGCCCCAATCATGATTCCTATTATTGAGAGTGCCAACATCGCGTTAACCATAAGCGGACTTGTAACTCCCAAATTAACTTTCGCAAGGGCAGGAATAACTGCGACAAGGTTTTGAGACATTCCCCAAAAAATAGCCGTTCCCCATATCGAAAACCAAATGACCTGGTTTCCTTTTATGGCTCGAATATTGTTCATTAAGTAATGAAGCGTAATCAGTTTTTGGATTGACAACTTCACCTCGCTAAATTTAGTAGCGTAAAAGCGAACCCCAAAGGTTGCTAAAAATTCAACCATTGACAGACCGACCAAGACCCAGCCAACTGGAGCGATATGTAACAATATTTCCTCTGGCGTTGAATACTGCTTGACTCCTAGATAGAGCTCGAATAGATAAGAGAAAAAAACCGTACCCAATAAAATTGATGTCAGGGTGACTGCAGAAACGTAGGCGTTACCTATACTCAATCCAGCTTTCTTTAAGCACTCTCTAATATAGCCATACTTAGCTGGTGAATAGATAGCGCTCTGAGTTGCAAGTAGCAGTGTAAAGCCGAATGCAGATTTATATAATCCATGATAATAACAATAGGTAATCGCCAGTGTAATTAAAACTGCTGCAAAAGCACTCCAGCGCATTATATGGGGCTTAGCAAACTTGTCGGAAAGGTGCCCCGAAAGGGTAAACAGGAGGATAAAAGGAACAAGAATCATAGCATTCACTATGGCAGTTAAAATAAGCTGTGTTTGCTCGCCATAGATCATAAAAATTGTATTCTGAATGATGATTTTGTGGCCTAAATCAACAAATGCATTAATAAACAATACAACAAGGTAAATAGCAAAGATGCCTGCGCGCTCCCTTAGAACCGACTTTTCCTCTTGCATAATTTCTCCTATCAAGCACTAATAAAAATCACTAGAGTTAGAGCATTATGACAGAATTATTGATTAATATCTAACCTGCTTGTTAGAATTCGAGGCCCTCAATTTCGCCAACGGTGTGCATGTCTTTGTCGCCACGACCAGACAGGTTGATGACTATGTTTTTATCACTTGACCATTCTTGAGCCAACTTAACAGCGTAAGCAACAGCGTGTGCAGATTCTAGTGCAGGCATTATGCCTTCAACCCTTGTAAGCAAGTGAAAGGCCTCTAGGGCCTCTTTGTCCGTAATGGACACATATTCAGCCCTTCCAGTATCTTTTAGGTAAGCATGTTCTGGACCAACACCAGGGTAGTCTAGCCCGGCAGAAATAGAGTGACCTTCAATTATTTGTCCATTTGGATCTTCCATAAGGTAAGTTCTATTGCCATGCAGTACGCCAACACTTCCTGCGCATAGAGGAGCGGCATGTGCGTCAGGCCCCTTGTCAATGCCGTGACCTGCCGCCTCAACACCGATAATCTTGACCGAACTGTCTTCAATGAATGGATGGAAAAGCCCTATCGCATTTGATCCACCGCCGACACAAGCCACTAAGGCATCTGGCAAACCGCCGACCTGGTTGTCAAATTGCTCTTTTGTCTCTTTGCCAATCACGCTCTGGAAATCCCTCACCATCATTGGGTATGGATGCGGCCCCGCGACGGTTCCAATAATATAAAAGGTATCATCAATATTAGTAACCCAATCACGCATCGCCTCATTCAGCGCATCTTTCAAGGTACGAGAACCTGCAGTCACCGGAGCAACCTCTGCGCCCAGTAACTTCATGCGATAAACGTTTTGTGCCTGCCGAGCGATATCAACCTCGCCCATATAAACAACACACTCAAGCCCAAGCCTTGCAGCTACCGTTGCTGCCGCTACGCCGTGCTGCCCTGCTCCAGTTTCAGCAATAATACGGGTTTTGCCCATCCTCTTAGCTAGTAGCGCCTGACCAATGGTATTGTTAATCTTATGCGCCCCGGTATGATTCAGATCTTCTCGTTTCAAGAAAATTTGTGCTCCACCAACTTGGCCGCTTAAATTTACTGCGTGATATAGAGGGCTTTTACGACCAACATAGTGTTTGAGGTCTTCTTCAAATTCTCTTAAGAACTCAGGGTCATCTTTGTATTTTTCATAAGCAAGTTTGAGCTCTGTGACTGCTGAAATAAGTGTTTCAGCAATAAAAACACCGCCGTACTGGGCAAAATGACCTCTGTCGTCTGGCAGGTTATAGCTCATGAGTTAACGTTACTAATGAAAGCACGTATTTTATCAATATCTTTGACACCTTTTGCACTTTCCACTCCGCTAGAGACGTCAACAGCATAAGGTTGGACTATATCTATGGCTGCAGAAACATTGTCTGGAGTCAATCCGCCAGCAAGAATTATTGGTAAATCCAGTTCTACGTTTGCTAATGACCAGTCAAAAGATTTTCCGCTGCCGCCATAGATATCTGGCTGACAGGTATCAAGCAACAATGCACTAGCCTGAGAGTATTCATTGGCAGTTCTTTTTAAGTCTACTTCTGGCGAAACGCGTATTGCCTTTATGAAGGGCATTTCGTATTGGGCGCAATCGCTGGGGCTTTCGTCTCCATGAAATTGCAATGTATCAAGAGCCACTTCACAGAGCACTTCATCGATTAGGCTAGGGTTTGCATTTACAAACAGTCCAACCCTATTAACAAAGGGCGGAAGGGCGCCAACAATTTCACGAGCCGAGGCTATATCGATATGGCGCGGGGACTTTGCATAGAAAACCAGACCAATAGCATCCACACCTGCCAATGCCGCTTGTTGAGCATTTTCAGCATTCGTAAAACCGCAAATCTTAACCTTTGTCATGAACTCGCTAGCATTATTTTTTAAAATAGAGATTTTCCCACAGCCTAGAAAGAATTACCAGACAATCGGATGACTACAACTTATTGATTTGATGGGTTAGATTTATTAGGATTAGCTTTTTTACGCTTTTTTGACTTAGCTTTGACTTTGCCATCAATAGCTTTTCTACACTCTTCAAGGGTCAAATCGATTGGCGCCTTGTCTCCAAATACTTTTTCAACAGTGACGTTTTTTTGTCCTTTTCCGCGTTTTTTCCCATTCCAAATATAGGGCCCAAAGCGACCATTTAGAACCTGTATATCGGAATCATCAAAAACTTTAATAATCCTTTCAGCGTCAAACTTCTCTTTAGCAGCAATTAACTCTAAAGCAGTTTCAAATGTAACTTCTTCAGGTGAGACATCTTTCAAAGAGACGTATTTTTTTCCATATTGAATGTAGGGGCCAAAGCGTCCATAGTTGGCCTTAACAGTTTCACCATCAAATGTCTCGCCCAAAATTCTTGGCATTTTAAAGAGCTCTAGAGCCTCGATAAGAGTGATAGTTTCGATATCTTGCCCTTTTCTCAATGGTGCAAAAGTCGGCTTCTCTTCATCATCCTGGTGACCAATTTGTGCGAATGGCCCCCAACGCCCAAAACGAACACTTACAGTTTTACCGGTGGTGGGATCTTCACCTAATTCTCTCTTGCCATGCGTTTCATCTCGGGACACGTCTTTTGCAAGCTCAATTTGCTCGTGAAATGGATTATAAAAATTTCGAACAACACCAGTCCACGGCTTAGATTTTTCTGCAATTTTGTCAAAGTCACTTTCAAGTTCAGCAGTAAACTCATAACCAATAATATTTCTGAAGTTTTTCAATAAAAAGTCAACCAATATATAGGCAACGCTTGTTGGAAATAACTTGTTTTTTTCGGCGCCAGTGTTTTCACTTTGGGTTGACTCTGAAATAACACCGTCCACAATCTCAATCTGTTGATAATCGCGCTGAACACCTTCACGAGTTTCCTTAACAACATAATTCCGATCTTGCACCGTTGTAATCATTGTTGCAAAAGTGGATGGCCTTCCAATACCCATCTGCTCAATTTCTTTCACCAATGATGCCTCTGTATATCTCGGCTTTGCTCGAGTGAACGATTCCCTTGAAATTAAACCAACCAACGACAAAGACTCCCCAATATCAAGCCTTGGTAGTAGCTTATCCTCAGCAGCCATATAGTCATAAACTTTAAGGAAGCCGCTAAATGACAACACCTCACCATCGGCGCTAAAGTGCTCATTTCGGTTTGATATATCGATATTGATTTTGGTTTTTTGTAATTGTGCTTCACTCATTTGGGATGCCAATGTGCGCTTATATATCAAAGAATATAGCTTGGCCGATTGATTGTCTAAACCCAAAATACTTGGCTTGGTTAAATCTGTCGGCCTGATGGCCTCGTGCGCCTCTTGAGCAGTAGACGATTTGCTCTTATATCTCCTAGCTTGATGAAAATCTAAACCATAGGATGACACTATGACTTCTTGCGCAGCGGTTATTGCTTCCTCTGATAAGCTCAAAGAATCAGTACGCATATAAGTAATCGCACCATCACGATATAATTTCTGAGCAATCGACATTGTCTGCTTCACAGAAAAGCCCAACTTTTGAGATGCCTCTTGCTGCAAAGTTGAGGTAATAAAAGGGGCCTTAGGGGAACGTTTAGAGGGCTTCGTTTCTACGGAAAGAACTTTCATGGTAGCTTCTAACATATCCTCTGCAAAAGCTCGAGCATCTTCTTTGGTAGCAAAATCTTCATTTAGCTTCGCCTCAAACAATTCATTTTCCTCATCAGCCAGAGTTGCCTTAACTTTATAACTACTGACAGGGCTATGTGCCGTAATTTCACGTTCTCTTTCAACCACTAATCGAACAACGGGGGATTGCACCCTTCCCGCTGAACGTGCACCAGAAATTTTTCGCCACAGTACAGGTGAAATTTCAAATCCAACCAGTCGGTCAATGATGCGCCTCGCTTGTTGTGCATCCACAAGATCTGTATTGATTGTTCTAGGACTGTTTATGGCATCAGTGATGGCGCTTTTGGTTATCTCGTGAAAGACAATTCTCGGAGTATCTTCTGCTAGCGACAATGCTTGTTGTAGATGCCAAGCTATCGCTTCTCCCTCACGGTCCTCATCTGTCGCAAGGTAGACTTTTTCTGCAGATTTGACCGATTTCTTGAGCTCAGCAACCACCTTCCTTTTGTCGCTACTGATTTTGTAAGTGGGCTTAAAATTATTATCTAGGTCGACACCCATATCTTTCTTGGGCATGTCTCTGATGTGTCCAATACTGGACTTAACGGTATAGTCGCTACCTAAAAATTTCTCAATTGTTTTTGCTTTCGCCGGTGACTCGACAATAACAAGGTTTGTTGACATATGCTATCTACTGCAAGGTAGGATTTTCGTCGTAAAAAACAATAGACTCAAGCCATTGAGTAGGCACAGAAGCGTCAGTACTATTACCGATAACCATCATTACAACCCATTTCAAGTCATCCATACTTAGTTTTGAATCTTCTAGAGACATCACCTGGTCAATAACCATTTCCCTCTGGCTTGGGCTTAGCTGGCCCATGTTCTCCATAAACATTATAAAACCACGAGCCCTTGTATCAAGCTTGCCTTGCTCATCGTCGCTATAAACACGAATAGAATTATGAGTAGTATTAAATGATGTTACTCTTCCATCCTGAAGGGATGCAATATTCTCAAGCCAATTCAAAGCCTTGTCGATACGTACCGAATCAAAGCCGGCCTCAGATAAATGTGATTTCAGCAAGTCATCGTCAAGCTCTTGACCGGAGTCTTCCTCAGCAGCTTCAAATAAAAAGTCAAACATAAATGTCAACACGTCTAGAATATTATTGGTCATACACCCTCTTCAAATTAAACCTAAATAAATCTGTTTATACCTTTGCTGCCCTTCTCATAACTTTAAGTGATAGCAGTTATGCTAACTACTTGGGGTCTTAGACCAATTTTTTCAACCAGTTGATTGGTCTATATTGATTTATATGGTAGGCATTTTATAGTTTGCTGACTTTATTATGCACATCTTTTTTGCTGCAGGCTTTTTTTTTGATTTATTTACCTATATTTAGAACATAATTTCATCTATCAGATGTGTCATTTAACATGGCTACTCCGATAAGACAACTATGGTAAAATTGTCGGTTTTTTTGCAAGTAGATATTCATTATGAAAAGAACATTTCAACCAAGCGTACTGAAACGTAAACGCAACCATGGCTTTAGGGCGAGAATGAACACGCGCTCCGGTCGCGCAATCATCAACGCTCGCAGAAAAAAAGGACGCAAACGCCTAACAGCCTAATACAATGAACCTCAAGCTTCCACAAAGTGCGCGCATAACAAAAGCTAGAGAGTATGCTCGCATTTTTCGACAGGGAACGCATACCCAAGGAAAATTTTGGCAGATTATATCTACCTCCTCTGACAACAAAAAGTCAAGCCTGGGTCTTGCTGTTTCCAAGAAAATTCATAAACGAGCGGTAGATCGTAATTTGTTTAAACGATTAGCGAGAGAGGCGTTTAGGCTGAATCAAGACAATTTAAACGGCATTGACCTTGTTGTCATGACAAAGAATCACACTAAAGCTGACAATAGGGCGCTGGTTGCAGACCTGCAGTCGCTTTTTAGCAAAGTGAGTCAATAATTCAAGCCATGATACGCAATATTGTACTGTTCCCCATCAAGCTATATCAGTGGCTGATTAGCCCCCTGCTAGGCAGTAACTGCCGTCACATTCCGACCTGTTCAGAGTATACCCATGAAGCGGTTAAATATCATGGCGCAATAAAAGGCCTGGGCTTAGGCGCTAAAAGATTGAGCAAATGTCATCCATGGTCTGAAGCAAAGTTTGACCCCGTGCCAAAAAAATACCCACTTCATTAATAATTAGAATTACTCATGGATACTCAAAAAATATTTCTATTAATCGCTATATTCTTAACTGTATTGCTTCTTTGGAATAAATGGGAAGTTGAACAGACGGTAGATGAGAACGGCAACATAATAAATCAAACCAGCATCGTATCTGACACCCCTGAGCAATCTGAAGATGTACCTAGCGCAACTGTAAATGTTGAACAAGCCTCCACTCCAAGCATGGATGTTAGTTTGCCTCAAGGACCTTATACAACGGTTACAACCGATTTATTGACTGTTGAAATTTCCCATAAGGGTGGGACAATACAAAGCGCCTACCTAAACAAGTATCCAAATGAGCTTGGCTCTGAAGACAAATTACAACTACTGAGCAACCTGCCAGGCGCGACTTTTCACGCCCAGAGCGGGTTACTTCCTGACAAAGAAATGCCAACCCATAATGACAACTATAGCTCTTCTCAGTCTAGCTATGCTCTGGGAAATGCAAGCGAGCTAACCGTCCCACTCACCTGGACTGGCGCCAACGGAGTGATTGTTACCAAGAATTTTCACTTCAAGCCAGACAGCTATATTGTTGAAATAGATTATGAGGTACAAAATAATAGTGACGGCGCGATAAATGTTGGAAGTTACACCCAGCTTTCTAGGAGCATGATGCCAAGCCCCTCTGGTTTTATGAGCCAGAACTATACTGGTGGCGCGATCTATATTAACAATGAAGACAATGAAGGGGTCTTCGAAAAAATTGACTTTGAAGATTTTGATTCGGAACCTAAAACCTCTTCAATAGGTGGCTGGACCTCCATAATTCAACACTACTTTTTTACCGCATGGATTCCTAGCGCAAATGATAGGCATTCCTTTTCTACCAGGACAAGACAAGACAGGCATCTCCTAGCTACAGTTAGCCCAAATGTTGTCATTGCCCCTGGCGAACAAACTACACTTGCTAGCAACCAACTATATGTTGGCCCCAAAGAGCACATGAGGCTTGAAGAGCTCGCGCCTGGACTGGATAAGACAGTTGACTATGGCGTTCTATACATCGTGGCCAAGCCTCTTTCAGAATTTTTACACTGGATTAATAGCTTTATCGGCAGCTGGGCTTTGTCAATTGTTGCCGTTACCTTCCTAATCAAGCTAGCCTTCTATAAACTTTCTGAAAAATCATATCGCTCTATGGCTGGGATGAAAAAATTGGCTCCCAGACTACAAAAAATTAAGGAGACCTATGGAGACGATAAACAGAAGGTTGGCAAAAAAACAATGGAGCTCTACAAACAAGAAAAAGTCAATCCTGCGGCAGGCTGTCTACCTATACTCGTTCAAATACCAGTCTTTATTTCAATGTACTGGGTGCTCCAAGAAATGGTCGAGCTGAGACACACGGCATTCTTATATTTGCCGGACCTTTCAAGCAAAGATCCATTCTTTATACTGCCACTGATTATGGGTGCCTCAATGTGGTTTCAGCAACGTCTTAATCCGCCGCCAGCAGACCCAATGCAGGCAAAAATTATGATGATGCTGCCAATTATCTTCACCGTATTCTTCTTATGGTTCCCGGCAGGACTAGTGCTTTACTGGGTAACCAACAACTTGCTCTCGATTGGGCAACAAATGTTTATCAATAAAAGGATCAATAAAACCTAATAAATTTCAGACTATTTAGCTAATCTGTACAATAGCAGCATGAAATTCACTGATACAGCAATTGAGATAGCAAAAAAGGTAAAACTTCTAATTCTAGATGTTGACGGCGTTTTAACCGATGGTGGTATTTATTTTGACGACTCTGGCAATGAATTTAAAAGATTTAATTCGCTGGATGGTCATGGCATTAAAATGCTACTCGAGTCCGGCATTGAGGTTGGTGTGATATCGGCACGCAGCACCCCTTCAGTTACCCACAGGATGAAAGGTCTAGGAGTCAGGCACCTTTACCAGAACCAAGCCAATAAGAACGAGGCACTACAACAGCTCCTTGAAAAGCTTTCCTTGAACGTCAATCAGGTAGCCTTTGTTGGAGACGATGTTATTGACTTGACAGTGATGAAAAAAATAGCCTTACCTATAGCGGTTGCAAATGCCCATCCCTTTGTCAAGGAACACGCACTCCTTGTCACAGAAAATATTGGCGGAAATGGAGCAGTTAGAGAAGTCTGTGATTGCCTATTAAAAGCTCATAATCGTTATGATGCGCTAATGCGTTCATTTCTTAGATGACAAACTTTCAGTCACTATGCTATCAAGCACTAGTGAAGGTGCCTAGTGGCAAAGTTATTACCTATAGTGGGCTTGCTGCCATGATCGGTAGGCCTAAAGCACACCGTGCTGTTGGCACCGCAATGAACAAAAACCCCTTTGCGCCAGAAGTTCCTTGTCATAGAGTAGTGAAATCAAATGGTGATTTAGGTGGCTTTGGAGGCGGATCTAAACTCAAAATAAAACGCCTTCAAGAAGAAGGCGTTAAAGTTCAAAATAACAAGATTGTCAACTTTCAATCAATCCTTTATAATATGGACATAGACTAATATTTATTTAATTCTCATCTTGCCAATCATTTAAAGTTTTAGCAAAGATTCTGCTGCAAACAACAGCATAGAAATTGACCTATAAATAAGATTGTGTAGTGATTTTGTTATAGCATCTTAATTAACATTGATGTATAATAGTGGTCATACCAATTTACCAATATAGTTCAAATTAGGTATAATAGGTTTTACCAAAAGTGTAACAATCTATAAGCCTGGTTAATAAGAAATACTTTTTCTCCCCCCTTTGTTTTACTAGACTTCTGGGTTTGACAATAATTAATCATTTGTATATTAGTTAGAACTATATTATTTTGAGGAGACTGTTATATGTTTCAAGTAAGGATACATGGAAGGGGAGGCCAAGGTGTAGTCTCGGCTGCGGAAATCTTATCTGTAGCTGCTTTCATTGAAGGCAAGCATTCGCAAGCAGTTCCAAGTTTTGGCTCTGAACGTATGGGCGCTCCTGTGGTAGCTTTTTGCCGTATTGATGATAAGACGATAAGACTACGCGAGCCTATTCTGGAACCAGACGCCCTAATTGTTCAAGATCCCACGCTCTTTAGTGCTATTGATGTATTTGCGGGACTCTCTGAGAATGGTTATCTATTAATAAACAGCAAACGCTCAATTGAGGAGCTAGGTATTGCTGATGCCATACACTTGCCGGAAGATAAAGTGCGCCTAGTCCCGGCCACTGAGATTGCTCTTAAATATATTAAAAGACCACTTCCTAACGCTGTTCTGTTGGGTGCTCTCGCTGCAGTTACTGGTGTAATAAAGATTGATTCTGTTACTGAAGCTATTGCCTCAAAATTTCCAGGAAAAATAGGAGATGTCAATATACAGGCTGCTGAGTCTGCTTATAAATTGCTCTCACATAATAATCAAGAGGAATTAACATGCTAAAACAAATTGAAGGCTCTCACGGTGTAGCTGAGGCAGTAGCATTATGTCGCCCAGAAGTTATTTGCGCTTACCCCATTACCCCTCAAACCCATATTGTTGAGGACTTAGGGGTCTTAGTAAAAAGCGGCAAACTAACAAACTGTGAATACATCAATGTTGAATCAGAATTTGCTGCTCTTTCTGTGGGTATTGGTTCCTCAGCTGCTGGAGCTAGAACTTACACTGCAACCGCAAGCCAGGGCATACTTTTCATGGCGGAAGCTGTGTATAACGCATCTGGTTTGGGTTTGCCCATTGTAATGACTGTCGGTAATCGCTCTATTGGTGCACCAATCAATATATGGAATGATCAAACCGACTCTATGTCTATGCGTGACGCTGGCTGGATTCAATTGTTTGTTGAAGACAACCAGCAAGCAGTAGACATACACATTCAAGCATTTAAAATTGCTGAAAAATTAAGCTTACCGGTAATGGTCTGCATGGATGGTTTTATACTTACTCACGCTATTGAAGGCATTGATGTGCCTGAGCAGAAACAAGTTGATAAATTTTTGCCTCCATTTGTCCCTCGTCAAGTTCTTGACCCTGAGGATCCAATATCTATTGGAGCTATGGTTGGACCAGAAGCTTTCACAGAGGTTCGCTATATTGCTCACCAAAAACAGAAAGAGGCTTTAAAACTAATCCCTCAAATTAATGAAGAGTTCAAGAAAATCTTTGGCAGAGATTCTGGCGGCCTAATCTCAACCTCTAATACAGAGGGTGCTGACACTGTCATTGTTACTCTTGGCTCTGTAATCGGCACTATAGAAGAGGCACTTGATGAGCAAGATGAGAAAATTGGAGCTTTAACGATACGCTCTTTCCGTCCATTCCCGCTTGAGGAAATTCGTTCGGCGCTAAAAAATGCGAAAAGAGTGGTTGTATTTGAAAAGTGCTTTGCGGTTGGCATTGGCGGTATCGTGGCAAATAATGTACGTATGGCAATGAGTGGCACAAATATTCCAGTCTATGAAGTGATCGGAGGACTTGGCGGCCGCCCAATAATACGTAAGTCATTGCACAAACTATTTAAAGATGCAGTCAACGATAAGCTTGAAAATGTTACCTTTTTGGATTTAAAAAAGGATGTCGTTGATCGTGAACTTGAACGTGAAAAACAGTTAATTCAATCAGGCTCTGTCGCTGAAAACGTACTTCGTGATGGTGGCGTTGTAAATGCTGCCAAAACTACTTAACGGGAGAAGAATATTGTCACATCAACAAGTTAAATTTTATCAAACCGGAACATTGACCGTAGGTAACCGTCTTCTTGACGCAGAACAGCGAACGGTCCAGGCTACTATTGACCGCTCAAACTCTCTTGACTCTGGTCATCGAGCATGCCAGGGTTGTGGAGAAGCTCTGGGCGCACGTTATGCTATTGACTCTGCAATGAGGGCGACCAATAACAAACTAATTGCTGCAAACGCAACAGGATGTCTGGAAGTGTTCACCACTCCATATCCCGAATCATCCTGGACAATGCCATGGATACATTCACTTTTTGGTAATGCTGCTGCTATTGGAACTGGAATTGCAGCTGCCATGAAAGTTAAAGGTAAAGAGGATGTTCGAGTTATAGCACAAGGGGGAGATGGCGGAACTACGGACATAGGTTTTGGCTGCCTTTCAGGCATGTTCGAACGTAACGATGACGTGTTGTACATATGTTACGACAACCAAGGTTATATGAATACTGGTGTACAGCGCTCTTCTGCAACTCCAGGAGGTGCCCGCACTGCTACCACTATGCCTGTTGGTCCTGAACCAGGAGCGGATTTTGATAAGGGCAAAAATGTCCCTTTAATTGCTATGGCTCACGACATCCCGTATGTTGCAACAGCAAGCATAGATCGTCTCCATGACCTTGAGGCAAAAGTAACAAAGGCAATGAGTATACGCGGAGCTAGATACATTCAAATTTTTGTCCCTTGTCCTCTAGGCTGGGGCTCAGCACCTGCACAGACCGTTAATCTTGCACGTCTGGCAGTAGAATCTGGAATTTGGCCGCTTTTTGAAGGAGAGAATGGCGAAATTACTTCAGTCACAAAGATTCGAAAAAAAGTTCCTGTAGAAGAATATTTAAAGCCTCAGCGTCGTTTTGCACATGTAGTAAAAAATCCCGAAACGTTAAATGTTGTACAAGAAATTGCTGATCGCAATATTCGTAAATTTGGCCTACTTGAGGAGCAGGAGTGAAACCAATGAATGACACTAAACCTTTTGCAATTACACTTGATGTTGGTGGAAGCCTACTGAACAAAACTGGCTCTTGGCGTACCGAGCGCCCTGTTTATTTGGACCGCTTGCCACCATGTAACGACACCTGCCCAGCAGGTGAAAATATACAGCAATGGCTCTACCACGCTGAGAATGGAGAATATAAAAGAGCATGGCTAGAAATCATGAAAAACAATCCTTTCCCAGCTGTTATGGGACGTGTCTGCTATCACAGTTGTGAAGATGCCTGTAATCGTGTACACCTTGACGACCCGGTTGGCATTAACTCTGTAGAGCGTTTTCTTGGAGACCAAGCTTTAATCAATCAATGGAAAGTTGAACCTGGAAAATCTAGTGGCAAAAAAATAATGATTGTTGGTGCCGGTATGGCTGGTCTTGCTTGTGCTTACCATCTCAGACTGTTTGGACATGACGTTACAATTTTTGAATCTTCATCTA
>CAJWTP010000006.1 GCA_913047325.1 uncultured Gammaproteobacteria bacterium | reverse complement strand
AATATATTCGCTCTGCATAACATTGATTGTTTGTTCAGAGCCTAGGTAGTGGCCAAGATTATTCAGGCAAACATCTTTGACAGCTTCGAAGCATAATGATTCTTTGCTGACATCACTGAAACCTTTTGTCATTCTCATAGAAGCTCCTAAAAAATCATTGTCAAGCAACAAACTCTCAGGACAAGTGCCCAAAAGGCTGGCGTACATACCCGCTGACTCGTAAACAATGTTTGCCCCCGCCATGGCAGCTGCTACATGGGTGGAGGCACGCTCTGTTCCTGCCTGGTAGTCAGGAAACTTTGCATCCGTCATACCTGCGACAGTGCCTGTTGGCAAATCAAAATAAATTCCCATTTGGGCGCAAGCAGCAGAAATTAAGCCTTGTTCCGGTGACCCGCCACACATCGCTCCAGTGCGAAGATCTGAGACAAATGGCCAAGTCCCCAGAATTGCTGGCGCGCCAGGTTTAATCGCATTAACGTAAACTAAGCCCCCTAGACATTCCGCCCAAGCTTGAGAGACAACTCCTGGTAATAGTGGCGGTGCAGTGGCGCCAGCCTGAGCGGCTGATAAAAGTAGGATAGGCATCCCGCCTTCAACCCCAACTCGTAAACATTCTAAAGACTCTTCAGCAAACTTCATAGGGGGAACCACAAAGCAGTTACTCATGCTCACAAATGGTCTTGCTCGCCAATCACTCTCACTGCCAGCAATGATATGAAGCATCTCAAGTCCTGCCTCCACATGCCTTGCCTCAGTGAAGCTTATTCCGATGTGTTTTTGGGTACCCATGACTGAGCAATAAATCGAATTCAGATCTAGGTCAAATGGATCACTAATATCCCGCAGCACGCAGGTTCTTTGAAACATATGGATATGTTCACATTTGTCAGTAATTCGGGCCATGTCATATAGATCCTGACTGGTGGATTCTCTATAGTTATTGTTTTCAGTATCTGCAACCAATACAGCCGCACCTGCAGTGGAGAAGTGCACTTTTGACCCACTCAAATCCAAATCATGTTCACTAGATTGGCCGTAAAGAGTCAAGTTCCTCTGGGACTGATTCATAGCCTTTTTTACTATCTCTCTTGGCATTCTTAGTCGACCATCGTTACCCATGATTGCGCCCACTGCGACGCACTTTTCAACGCAATGAGGGGTGGCGTCATTAAAACCAATCTCCTCAAGAATTCGGAAGACATTTTCTTCAATGGCCTCCATTTGAGGCTGTGTCAGGGGCTTATAGCTGCCCCCTATTTCACCAGGTCTGACGGGCCTTTCTTCTTTAGCTAGTGGCGCACTTCTTAAGGCTATTCTGGCCTCTCTTCCGCCTGATTTTCTTCTAACCATTTGTGAATAATCTAAGGTATATAATATCGCCGAATTTTGTTCCTAATTCTTGTATATGTCAAGAATTTTTTTTTATTTTATTGTAGAAATATTCGCTAACATATAGTTTGTAAAGAATAGCAAAATTTATAACATGACTCATAAAGAATTGTCTACTGATTACAGTGATTTGCGTCAAATCGTGAGAAATGCGCGGGTGATGGAAGAAAAACGGGCATTGTCAGAGCTGATGGCTATCGAAAATACCAGTTCCAAGCAAAGAGCCATAGTTAGCGCGAAAACGGCTGAACTAATCGAAAATTTACGTCAATCCAGAAGGCCAGATTTACTTTCACAGTTTATAGCTGAGTACAATCTCAATACTGAGGAAGGGCTGTCACTAATGACCTTGGCTGAGTCTTTTTTGCGAGTGCCCGACAACAAAACAAGAGACAAGCTTTTCGCCGACAAAATTTCAAATAAGGCTTGGTCGAAACACCTACAAGGTGGAAAATCTTCAATTGTAAGTTTAGCAACACTCGCGCTTAGTATTGCCGATATGATGATTAGTCATGGCCACAACGAGTCCATCAGGGGGCGCATTAAGCACGCACTTGATATTTTATCCAGACCTGGGATTCGTTTTAGTGCAAGCAGCGTTATGAAATTTTTTGGCTCCCAGTTCGTTTTTTCAGAGGACATTGAAAGCGCAATATCTAAGAATAAAGGCGATATTCATTCTTTTGATATGCTTGGTGAGGCTGCATGGACAAGGGCAGATGCTGATCGATACTTTCTGGCCTATAAACATGCATTAACGGTGATTGGCGAGAGCAGCAATGGAGCCGAAACCATAATGGCTAATGGTATTTCGGTAAAACTTTCTGCGCTGCATCCAACCTATAACTTTGCCCATAAGGATCGTGTCTTGAAAGAACTAGTGCCTAGAATCACAGAGCTAGTCAAGATTGCTGAAAAATACAATGTCGCCATCAACATCGACGCTGAAGAGTCAGAGCGCCTCGATATATCGCTCGATGTTATTGGCGCAATTATGAATACTATGGCGAATTCTAAATGGGGAGGTTTTGGTGTTGTTGTTCAGGCATATCAAAAGCGCGCTCCTCATGTTTTGGACTGGCTTTATGCCCAGTGTCAGAAAAATAATTTATCAATCATGTTGCGTTTAGTCAAGGGAGCCTATTGGGACAGTGAAATCAAGCAGGCCCAAGTGTTAGGGGATGTTGATTATCCGGTGTTCACAAAAAAAGCCAATACCGACTACTCCTATCTTGTTTGTGCGCAAAAGCTGGTGAGTATGCGCGACTATATTTATCCCCAATTTGCCAGTCACAATGCCCACACCTTGGTGAGTGTTTGTGAAATAGCTGGCGATAAGTCTGGTTTCGAGATTCAACGCCTGCACGGCATGGGCGAGTCTCTGCACAAACTCATAGCAAGTCAGTATGGGGTGATAACCAGAGTCTATGCACCGGTCGGCAGCAATAAAGACTTACTGGCATATCTGATGAGACGATTACTTGAAAATGGCGCCAACAGTTCATTTATCAATCACCTGTTTGACAAAAGCATTAGTCCAATAGATTTGGCGTCTGACGTTTTGAGCCAAGTTGAAAAGGATCCGCAGACTTCTCATCCGCTTATACCCTTGCCAAAAGATATCTATAAAAGCATTCGTCATAACTCGAAAAGCGTCATACTATCAGAGCAAGACGAGGTTGATCGTCTATATAAGCAACAGCAAAGATGGCTTGAGTATAAATGGCATGCAAAATCCATCATTGATAAGGTTGACGTAAAAGGGGATGACATACAACGAGTAATAAATCCAGCTGACAACTCTGACGAGGTCGGTGCTGTAATTTATGCCACCAATAAACAGATAGATCAATGCCTGGAGAGAGCAACAAGTGCCTTTCCTGAGAGTAGACAAAACCAGGATGAAATTCTTCAGAGTTTAAATCGTGCAGCAGACCTTTATGAGACTAATCTAGCAGAGTTAATGGTTTTAGCGATGAGGGAAGCGGGAAAAACTTATCAAGACGCTGTAGACGAGGTGCGAGAGGCGGTCGACTTCTTGCGCTATTACGCCAAACTTGGGCAAATAGTGATGCCGAATGAGCGCGAAGCACTTGGCGTTTTTGTCTGTATAAGTCCCTGGAATTTTCCGCTGGCAATTTTTACTGGCCAGATAGCGGCCGCATTGTCCGCAGGTAATTGTGTTATCGCCAAACCCGCCGAGAGCACCTCTCTGATAGCCTATAGAGCGTCACAATTATTAATTGAGGCGGGCATACCGTTGGGAGTTCTGCAGTTATGTCTGGGGACAGGCCCCGAGGTGGGCTCCTATCTCACAAGTCGACCAGATATTGCCGGGGTCGCCTTTACCGGATCAACCCAGGTGGCTAAGCTTATCAAGAGCAACCTGTTGATGAATAACAATGCCAGTGCCAGAATGATTGCCGAGACGGGCGGCCTAAACGCTATGGTGGTTGACTCGACAGCACTCAGTGAACAGGTCGCTCGAGATGTCCTTGATAGTGCATTCAAGAGTGCCGGTCAGCGCTGTTCCGCGCTCAGAATACTCCTTATTCAGGACGAGTGTTTTGATGATACCGTTCTAATGATAAAGGGAGCGATGCTGGAGCTAAGTCTCGGCAATCCAAGGTTTTTGGATACAGACTGCGGCCCAGTCATCAATGCTGAAGCGCAAACAAGACTGCAAAGACATATAGACCAAGCTAGGAAGCAAAATAAGGTTATCGCAGAGATCAACAATGCCAACAGTGATGGCTACTTTGTTAGTCCAACTATCATCCATCTTGAGTCTCTTGATGAGCTCAATGAAGAGTTTTTTGGTCCAATACTTCATGTCATCCGTTATAGTGTCAACGACTTGAGTGACAAGATTGACCAGTTAAATGCTAAAGGCTATGGTTTGACATTCGGCATTCATTCTCGAATCAAACAACAAGTCGACGAAGTCATAGGCAGGGTTAATGCGGGCAATATCTACGTTAACCGTAACCAGGTAGGCGCTATTGTAGGTTCACAGCCCTTTGGTGGCGAGGGTTTGTCTGGCACAGGGCCAAAAGCTGGCGGCCTGCATTCGCTTCACGGTTATAGCCAAAGCCTCTCCTGCGGAAGCGCAAATGATCTGCCACTAGAGCTTTACGAGTGTTTAATTAATATGGATGAATTGGCCGCCCCTCAAATAAAATTTGACGACAATTTATTAGCCAAGCTGAAACATAGTTTTTCGGCAATAGATTCTAGATTTTTCGATTTTTTGATTGAAACAATTCAAGCATTCACTTCTAAACATTCATTGCCAGGTCCGACAGGAGAGTCTAACGAGCTTAGCTACCATGCCAAGGGCTGCGTGCTTTGTTTGGGCCCAGCATCGAGCGATGCTCTTGAGCAAGCAATAATATCTTTAGCTCTTGGAAACAGTGTTATCGCTCTATTGAGCGAAAAAGATTACTCTTCATTGGTTGGTCTGGGTTTTGCAGAAAAAAGTATTGTTAGGCTAGAGAAAGGGCCAAGCCCAGACCTGCTTGTCAGTGACAAATATCATGCCATATTCTATTTCGGTGACTTGATGTCAGTTGAGACTGAACTAGAAAATAGACAAGATATTATCCCGGTCATCGACTCAATCTTCGAACCTTGGCGATTAGTCAACGAGCGTGTAGTGACGATAGACACTACGGCATCTGGTGGCAATGCAAATCTTTTGGCTTTGTAGAAAATGTTTAATTAATGATATTTCTTCTAGCTAAACGTCTTTGCCACTTTTAAAATGGAACTGGGCGCCTTTCCGGATGCCTGAAGGCCATCTTGAGGTGACGGTTTTGAGCTGGGTGTAAAAGCGCACACCCTCCATGCCATGAATTGAGGAACCACCAAAAAGTGAACGCTTCCAGCCACCAAAGCTGTGCATCGCAACCGGGACAGGGATTGGGATATTAACTCCGACCATACCGACCTTAACGTTTGAAGTGAAGTGGCGTGCAGTGTCACCGTCGCGAGTGAATATAGCTGTACCGTTGCCATATTCGTGATCATTGACAAGCGCCAATGCTTCATCGTAAGTTGACACTCTTACAATGGACAGAACAGGGCCAAAAATTTCATCGGTGTAAATTGACATATTCGGGGTTACTTTGTCGAACAAGCAGCCTCCAATGAAGAAGCCGTCTTTTTCGGTTGCGGATCTGCCATCAACTTTCAGTTCTGCCCCGTCATCAATGCCAGACTCGATATAGGATAGTATTTTTTCTTGACTCTCCTTAGAGATTACCGGACCCATTTCTACATTAGGTTCATCATAAGCGCCAATATTTAAAGATTTAATTTTTGGCGCTAGGGATTCAATGAGTTGATCGGCAGTCTCATCACCAACAGCTACAACTACCGAGATTGCCATACATCTTTCGCCAGCTGAGCCATAGGCTGCGCCAATAATGGCATCTGTGCTTTGTTCCAAATCCGCATCCGGCATCACGATCATATGATTTTTTGCACCACAAAGAGCCTGTACGCGTTTATTGTGGCGTGAACCTTCTTGATAGATGTACTCACCTACAGGTGTAGAGCCGACAAAACTGACCGCACGAACTAGTGGGTTTGTAAGTATTTCATCGACTGCCTCTTTGTCACCAACAATAGTATTTAGAACACCCGCTGGAAGACCAGCTTCTTGCATTAATTCGGTCAATCTTAATCCACATGAAGGTACTTTTTCTGATAGTTTTAAAACAAAAGTGTTGCCACATGATATTGCTACTGGATACATCCACATCGGGACCATTGCCGGAAAGTTAAAAGGCACAATACCAGCGCAAACGCCAAGTGGCTGGCGAACATTATGGCTATCAATGCCTGTTGAAACGTCTGCAGTAAAGTCCGATTTAAGGTGATTGTTGATTGCAGTACAGTACTCAACTATTTCTAAACCTCTACCCACCTCACCCTTAGCGTCAGCGAAGGTCTTGCCGTGCTCTTGTGAGATTAGTTTAGCTAGTTCATCGGTATTTTTAATGATTAGGTCACGATAATTAAACATGATTTGCGCACGTTTTGACGGTGTTACTTGCGACCAGGAGGTAAACTTTTCGTTCGCAATCTTAACAGCTTTTTGTACGTCATTAGCACTCGCACCTTTTATTTTCTTTGTTGTCTTCCCGGTTGAAGGGTCATATATGTCAAACAAAGTTTCTGAAGTACCGGTGACGTTTTTTCCGTCGATGATGTGTTGCAATGTGGTCATTTTATTTCCTTGGTTGTGTTTCATCACTGCCCTAGTAAACGGATTATTTTACTAGCTGTAGTGCGCATATCTGGAATTACTTGCTGCATTATAGTGATACGATCAAACAAGTCAAGGTCAGATTTAAGTGTGGTGCGCAATGAGTTGCCAAACGTTTTTCGCAAAATGGTACCAACATTGAATTTAGCTACTTGACGTGATGCCATTATTTGGATTTCTTTGTTTTCAAGGCCACTAGCGCCATGAATTACCAATGGCAGGCTTAAAGCTTTTTCTAACTCGGTAAAACGGTCTAAGTCAATTGCTACAGATCGGTCTTCCAAACGATGCACATTACCTATGGATATTGCTAGTGCATCGGGTTGTCCTTGTTCTTCCATAGCTACAGCTTCAATTACTTCAGTTAAGGCAGAACGGATATTGTCACGACCAGTTGCATAGGGCACTGAGCCCACTTCAGCTTCTACCGATGTGTCTTTAGGGTGTGCATAGGAAACAATGTCGCGGATGGCGGTGATATTTTCAGAGATAGGTAACTGAGAGCCATCAAACATTACAGAAGTAAATCCAGTATCAACGGCTTCTTTAACTGTATCAATTTCATAGGTATGGTCAAGATGCAGACACACAGGAACTCGTGCCTTTTCGGCCATAGGTCTTAACATGCCGATAATTTGCTCCATTGGCATAAATTGGCGCATGTCGATATTAATAGAGAGAATTACCGAAGCATTGCGTGCTTCTGCAGCATTAACAACCGCACGTGCATCTTCGTAGCCAAATACATTGAAGCAGGCGACAGCATAACCCCCATCTTGGGCTGGCATAAGAATATCTTTAAGATTAGAAATCATATTTTTTATTTAAATTTGCCAAGCATATCTTGCATGCCAGGGATGGTATCAAGCTGATAGGCATGATCTTTGTGAAAATTCATATGCAGCGGTCGCTGGGTTTCTCCAGCCAGAATAGTGAAATAATACATTTCATACCCAGGAGCCGCTACACAAGGGTGATAACCTTTATCAAAGACAAATGTCGATTCATTGCGTATATGATAGACCGGACCATAGTCCTGTCCATCTGGAGTTAAAAACTGGGCGCCAAAACCATGAGGCGGGTTAAAGCGAAAGTTATAAACTTCATTGTGGCGAGTCTCTTCAGGCAGCCTGTCTATTTCATGTTTATGAGGCGGAAACCCGGACCAACCACCTGCACCTACGGTAAATAGTTCACTAACCAACAGTTTGCCTACTTCGCCAGCTGGATTCTTACCCAGAATATGTTTAATTTTACGATGAGTTTTAGTGTCATCAGAGCCATACTGAACTGTATCAATATCGTCTTCCCTTATAACAAAGGCGCTGTGGGTTTGATTATGCTTGGCTCCCGAAATGAAGACTTCTACGTCGCCACTGATGCAGTCCAATGTAGCTTCACAGTTCACCGGCACGTAGACACCTTCTGGGTCTCTTTCCCAGATATGCTGACGCTTTCCAACCTGTTTGAAAGTTTGATTTTGTACTTGTACATCAATACTTCCAGTAGCCGGCACTATACAAGTTTCGTAATCAGCTAGTTGATAGCTATATGACTCACCAGCCTTTAGCTTAATGATATTGAAATAGCATAGGGGAACCAAGTCATGGTTACGATCTACAATTGCCCGATTATTGTTATCATGTTGAGGAATATGCATATTTAACTCCACTTTGTTGTAGGTTTTATCATCATTCGTTTTTGCAATAATTCAATTTCCTCTAAGTTAGGCATAGCACTAACACAGCCTCGCTGGGATACTACTAAAGCTGCTGCGGCACTGCCAGCCTCAATGGCTTGTTGCCAGTCACCAGAAGACATATAATTCATTATCACGTTACCAAGAAAAGCATCGCCAGAACCATAAGGCTTGCAGACTGGCAGGGCATAAATTCCGGTATCAAGTCGAGCCCCACCAGAAAAAAGACTGCAACCCTTTACGCCACGCTTGAGGATTATCACTTGGTCATGGGCGGCACATTGCTTAGCCTGTGCATTAATGTCTTCTTGCAGAATATTGAATTCATCTTCATTGCCAACTAGTACATCCGCTTGTTCCGCAGCTTTTTGATAGGCTGAGCGGGTAGTTTTAATATCGGGCCAGTTCCAATGTCTGTAATCTAAATCTAGCCAGACCTTGCAATTATTTTGTTTTGCATGATCCATCATTTCAAGGGTTTGTTTTCGTGAATCAGACTCAATTAGACTGGTGCCAGTTACGATCAGATTGTCGCTTTGGCTAATGGCCAGTCGTATAGCTTCATCACAGGTAATTCGCAGATCCGCAGGATTATTACGATATATTACTACTTCGCAGTCCTCCGAGCGCTCTTCGGCAATTGCTAGACTGGTGCGTTCGTCACCTGAAGTGGTTTGCAATAATTGTAGATCAATGCCTTCATTTGTAAGTCGCTGCCGCACATATTCACCGACGGAATCGTCGGATAAAGCCGAGATAAGGCCTACTTCACCCCCTGCATGCCTCATAGCTACAGCAATATTAGCGCCAGAGCCGCCTACGTCACTAGCAAATAACCCTGCATCGCGAGTTTTACTTCCTGAAGGCTGTGGATAAAGGTCGAGGCCAGCCCTTCCTACTACCAAGCCGTGCCATAATCGATTATCTAGGTAATGCAAATGTTGTATTTGTATTTTAGACATCAAGCCACTGACCAGAAAGTGCAGAACGATCTATGGCGTCCATCACTCTTTCAATTTTTAAGCCATCAGCAAAGTTGGGCCAGACTGGCTGGCCTGTTTCAATTGCATCCAGTATATGTTTGAGTTCGCATACCTTGACGTCGATATAGCCAAGACTATGTCCCGCATTTGGCAAAAAGGCATTATATGGGGGTTGAGCCGGACCGCTCAAAATGGTTTTAAAACCCTCCTGTCTAGGATCATCACTCCTTGTATATAACTTGATTTCATTTAGTCGTTCCTGATCGTGACATATCATGCCTTGTGAGCCATGAATTTCCCAACGCAATCCGCATTTTCTTCCCCAAGCTACTCGACTTACACGCAAGGTTCCCTTAATTCCACTCTCAAAATGAGCCATTGCTGTACAAACATCGTCATTGTCAACTACTAATGTTTGCCCCTGATTTTTTGGGTCAGGGCGCTCTTTATGAACTGTATCATAATCCCCAACTAATCGAGTTATTTCGCTACCTGTCATATAATGAGCCATGCTAACTAAATGGCACATCACATCGGCATTAGAGCCAGTACCTGAAGCTTCACGACTCATTCGCCAAGAATGGGGTCTATCTGGATCAGCCTCATTGTCGACATCGTAGCTTCCATAAAAGCCGATTACTCGACCTATAACGTCCTCATCAATAAGTTTTCTAGCACTTTGAACCGCTGGATTTTGAGTATAGTTATAGCCAAGTATAGTTTGAGCACTACTGGCTTTGGCTGCTGCAAACATAGCTTCAGAGTCAGATAAATTGGTGGACATAGGTTTTTCACACCAGACATGCTTACCAGCCTTGAGTGCAGCTACTGAAATCTCTTTATGTAACGAATTTGGAACACAAACAGAAATTAGTTGAACTTTTGGATCATTCACTACATCCATCCAAGTGCTAGTGCACCGAGCAAAACCCATTTCCTTTCGCATAACTTCAGCTCTATCAGAATTGTAGTCACAAATCAACTCTAGGGTTGGTCGTAAACCATCTCCAAAAACACTTCCTGCAGCAGCATAGGCAATAGAATGAGCCTTACCCATAAAAGCCGTACCAATAACACCTATACCAATTGTTTTCATTCTCTATCCTCTATTTGAATTCCAAATTTATCACAGTAACTTTGAATATTGTTATAACCCATTGTCACGTACGTTAATGGATGCGCTTTAGCTGGATCTTGTTCGGCCTCAACAACTATCCAGCCACTATACTCATTATCACTCACCATTTTAAATAGATCAGGAAAATTGAAATCACCATCACCTGGCACAGTAAATACACCATTTAGTACAGAATTTAAAAAACTTGAATCAGTATTGAGTGAATCATCTAATAACGCCCCTCTTACATCTTTACAATGAATATGGAGCACTCTGTCACTGTACTTTTCATAGACCCTTAGTGGGTCTGAGCCGGCATATATTAAGTGACCAGTATCTAATACCAACCCGAGATCACTATTTGTCATTGCCATTAGTTTGTCCACTTCCTCTTCGATTTGAACCACTGTTCCCATATGGTGATGGTAGGCCAGTTGCATTCCATGCGATAAAGTATATTCTGACAGCTGGTTAAGCTTTGCAGTCCACTCTTGCCATTGATCTTCAGCAATAACTGGGCGTCTTGAAAGAGGCACAGTTATTTCTCCATGGACACAAGCATCCATTTCACAATAGACAATCACTTTTGTCCCTAGATCTTTCAGGAGTTGCATATGAGGCGTTATTCTTTTTATTTCATCTTCGAGACTTCCTATTAGTAGATCTCCACTAAACCAGCTTGAGACTATGTCCATGTCATATTTATTAAATAAGGGCTCTAAAACTGATGCTTCTCGAGGCCATTTGCCACCTAATTCAAAGCCACTATAGCCAGCAAGCTTGCCTTCTTGCAAACAATGTTCCATTGTCGTGTCACCACCCAATTCTGGCATGTCATCGTTAGTCCATGAAATCGGACTAACACCAATTTTTATACTCATTTTGTTCTCCAAAGTATTATTTATAATATTTGCGCCATCACCAACTATACAAGCCACAAAAATTGATTAACTGGCAAACTTAATCTTTTGGTGTTCATAAAGTTTTGAGGTGAAATTATCCAAATCAAGAGACTGTTCGAGTGCTTGCAGTGTGATTTCAAACATACTGAACCCCTTAATACCAGAATAAGCATTTGTATCGTAATCTAGGTTTGTTGGGAAGGCGTAACCGTCGGTTGCACAGATGCAGACATTCGTAATAGATTTTTTCGAAAGTGTGTTGTTGTTTTGGTGCTCTAGTAAAGCTGGGTAAATATTCTTGATAATTTTAATATAATCAATATGTTCCATAGTCTTGCCGAAGACCGACGAGATTTGTAACAGATTAGCAATGCGGTCAATTTTTTTAGTGCTGTTGGTGCCAGCCGCATGAAATAACGCAGGATTAAAAAATACGCCATCACCTTTCTTTAATGGAAGCTGGACAGCGTTCTCACAAAAAAAATTTTGAAATACATTATTCCGCCATGCCAAATACCCCAATTCATACTTATGCGAGTGGGGCAGTAGCATGGTTGGACCACTTTCAAGTGGCATTTCGCTGTGCGCAACCGCACCCTGCAAAGTTAAGTTCTGAGACATACGTTGACTCGAGATGGGGTACTCTTGTATTTCTTTGTTTTCTTGAAATCCTAAATGGTAATCGCGATGTGGCTTTTGCATTTCACCACCAGGCTTGACCACATTGACTTGTGCCGTCATTTGAAAGTTTGGGCCACACCAGGACTCTGCAACAACTCTCAGGACGTTGTTAGAATAATAATTGATAAATACTTCAGGATTTTCGAGGGCAACTTTTTGTAAGCTATTCCATATCCTTGCATTGGTACCAGAGGCGAAATGGTCATTTTTGCTGTTATCTTCTTTCTTAATAATCTTTTCAAAAATATCGTTGCTCTGATCTATTACTTCGCAATCCTCAAATAGATTACGAATAACGAAAACTCCCGGACCTTTCTCTAAAATGTGATTCAACTCAGTTTTTAATCTCTTTTCTTGGTTTGAGTTATCAGTGAGCGGGGTTATGTTTATTGCGTTATAAATCACGACATTATTTTCAACAGAATCAGCCAAGGGGTATTCTTCTTTGAACGTTTTTTGAGAACAGATTTGCCTTAAATCATCATGATTAATATCTGATTCACTAAAAAAAACTTGATTAATGCTTGCTTTTGATGCTTCTTTTTTCATAATTAGTAAGGTTGTTTTGTTTTAGACTCTTTATAAGATTTGAGAACCTCTTTGCCTTTTATATTTGATGACACTTCAGGTACTGCAACTTCCCACCAGCAGCCACCTTCTGGACTTATTTTGTGAGAGTCTGTCACTAAGCTTATAACATAAGATTTTGATGAGGATTGCGCACGAACAAGTGCCGATTCTAATTCTTGTATACTGTTAACTTGTTCAGAATTAGCTCCTAGTGCCTTTGCGTGCATCGCAAAATTAATTTCTGGATGACCATCATCGACACTTTGGCAATCTTTCAATAAATTATTAAACGAACGATTACCGGTTGCATTTTGAAGACGATTAATACAAGAGAATCCTCGATTATCCAAAACAATAACGATTATTTTGTGGCCTAACATGACGCTAGTTGCCAATTCTGAGTTAAGCATCAAGTATGAACCATCTCCAACAAGTACAATTACTTCTCGCTCTGGCTCTGCCATTTTCACACCTAATCCTCCAGCTATTTCGTATCCCATACAAGAAAAACCGTATTCAGCATGGTAACCACCAACCTGCTCTGTTCGCCACAATTTATGCAATTCACCTGGCAAACTTCCTGCAGCACAAAGAACAATATCACTGACTGTGCCATGACGTTTCACTTCACCCAACACCTGAGCATCTGTGGGCAAAATATTTTCTGTGTTTGATAAATCGCTAATGGAGGTAATTTGGTCATAGTAGCTATTCCACTTGGCAATTTCTTTTTGTCCCAAATCGAACCAAGACCGTGGTGCTTTCCAAGTTGAGAGGTGTTTATCCAATTGCATTATTCCTAGCTTAGCATCACCCAACAACGATAGTGCGCTGTGTTTTATGGCGTCAAAACGAGAAACATTTAACTGTAATAATGTTGTATTAGCAAATAGTGTTCTAGAGCCAGTAGTAAAATCCTGTAACCTTGTACCGATCGCCAATACAACATCTGCTTGTTGTGCCAGATTATTGGCTGCATTGGAGCCGGTTACTCCAATAGCGCCAACATAGCAGGGGTGGTCCCATGCCAACGAACCTTTCCCTGCTTGGGTTTCTGCTACTGGAATTTGGTATTTTCCCGCAAATTTTTGCAACGCCTCACACGCTTTTGCATAATGCACACCACCACCGGCTACGATCAGTGGTTTTTTAGATTGTAACAACGCTTCAACTGCACGAGTTAATTCCGCATTATCAAGTGCTATTTGACGGATGGAATGGGTACGCTTAATAAAAAACTCTTCGGGATAGTCAAACGCTTCTGCTTGAACATCCTGGGGTAGAGACAAGGTTACTGGACCACAGTTTTCTGGGTCTAATAGAGTTTGCATCGCAACAGGCAAACTATTAATGATTTGTTCGGGCCTCATAATGCGATCAAAATATCGACTCACTG
Source organism: uncultured Gammaproteobacteria bacterium (assembly GCA_913047325.1). GTDB lineage: Bacteria > Pseudomonadota > Gammaproteobacteria > PS1 > Pseudothioglobaceae > Pseudothioglobus. The sequence continues at coordinate 33,103 of CAJWTP010000006.1, read as the reverse complement.
TCTTGAAACAATCGTTGACACTAATCGTGGGGTTTGAGAAATCTTCTAATTGCTGGAGTACGGGGTCTGGGGTTCGGCTTGCAAAAAAATCACCCGGCAATAATAAAACTGGAAGTCTGTTAACATGGGCCAGCGCTGCGGCAGTGATCATATTGGTCGCACCAGGTCCAATTGAGCTGGTGCAAGCCATCATTCTTTGGCGTTTGTTGGCCTTGGCATAAGCTATAGCAGCATGAACCATGCCTTGCTCGCTGTGTGCACGGAGCGTAGGCAAATGCTTTTGCTGCTCTTCCAATGCCTGCCCCATACCTGCCACATTGCCATGTCCAAAGATAGCAAAAACTCCAGCAAATATGGGCTGAACTTCATCATCAATCTTGATATGTTGTGCCGACAAATATTTAACTACGGCCTGCGCCATTGTGAGTCTAATTGTTTTCATTTGCTCATTTCCTCTCTGTATTTTTTCCAAGCTTTAATTAATTCGATATAATTACCGGCCACAGAGTCAACCAACTCTTGGTCGCTTATCTTGTGTTGCATCCACTCTTTCGCTGGTTCATAAAAAATTGTTCTGCCAACTGTAAAACCTTTACAAATATCGTATTTTGTTGCGCCAGCAAAAGATTCTTTCACAGCCTCCATGGATGCAGACAGTCCTAATAATAATACACCTTGGCAGTGTGGGTCATGGCCCAATATGACCTCGCTTGTTAGTTGCCAAGACTTGTCTTGAAGTGCTGGTAATTTCCACCAATCTGGTTTAATGCCGAGATGATAAAACCTCTTTAGTATTTGCGGTATTGTAGAGGCATCCTCTTCAGATTCTGCAGGTGGGATTACTTCTAATAACAATTGATGTCCGCTTTGAACGCAAGCAGAATACAGCTCCTTCAGTTGCCGTTCTTGCTTGAGCCTCAATTCAATAGGGTCGTCTGGATGATAAAACAACAAGCACTTTACAACATGTGTTAATGGCCAAGACTGTAGTTTCGATCCAATTGATCCTCCGCCTTCGAATTCTAGAGGGCGGGAGCTGGGAAGCTCTACTGGTCTTCCAATCCACCATGGTTTTTCAGCGATAGAGTGTAGTGCTTCTTCACCATAAGTGTCATCGATTAGTACGCCAACATTTCTCTCTGAAATATTGATTTGCTTAATGGTGCTCTCTATCGAACTCAAAAATAGTTTTTTTAGCTTTACTATTTGATTTGGATCTTCCCCGCACTCAATCGCTAAATCATAGAGTTGCTTGCGATGATCAAACGCGAAACCAAAAATTTCTGATTTCATGTCGCCTCTAAAGCTAACTCTGTGGAGATGATTAAGGGCACTATCTTTACTTGGGTCTGAGATATTATGTGCATTATCCAAATAGTAAAACAGCTCTTCTTCGCTTGGAATTGCTGGGGCACAACCATGTCGAGAAACTACTAGTGCGCCTGAGGCATTTGCATAAGTGGCGCTTTTTTCAAGACTCTCGTCTCTTAAGTAGCCACGTAAAAATCCAGACATGAAGGCGTCACCGGCGCCTAGCACGTTTAGTATCTCGACTTGATTGCCTTTTATAGCCTTAAAGCCAGCTGAACTGTCTGGAATATCACTGGTAATTACTGTACACCCCAATGGGCCAAGTTTTAATACAATAATGGTGTCGCTTAGTTTTCGAATTTGCCTTAAAGCAGTAATCGTGTCTTCACTACCACCAGCAATATGAATCTCTTCTTCGGTGCCGACAATAACATCGCAATAAGGCAGTATAGTTTGAAGATGTTGACTTACATCATCACTTGCAATAAAACGAGATTCACCATCACCTAATCCAGTTAAACCCCACAATACAGGTCGATAATCGATGTCTATAATTACTTTGGTATTTGATACCTTGGCATACTCAATAGCTTTCATACTGGTGCTATAAGTGTTGGTAGAAGAAAAATGTGTTCCCGTAATTAACAGCGCTTTACTGCTGGCAATGAATTCAACTGTAAAGTCTTTTATGTTAACCGCCATATCTGCACAGTCTTTTCGGTAAAAGATAAGTGGGAAGGTTTCTTTGTCTTGTATGCCTAGCACGACTAAACCTGTTAATCTCTCTTTATCTGTAATGACATGGGAAACGTCTACCCCAACGCTTGCCAACTCATTGCGCACAAAACGACCCATATGTTCATCGCCAACTCGAGTGAGCATTGCGGACTTAAGTCCAAGTTTGGAACAACCGTAAGCAATATTTGCGGATGAGCCGCCAAGATATTTTGCGAAACTACCCATATTTTCTAGGGTGGACCCAATTTGTTGTCCGTAAAAATCTACTGCCGCACGCCCTAGACAAATAATATCCAGTTTTTTCATGTTTTATCCAACATCCATTGGTGATCAGGATGGTTCTTAAAAATCCATCGACGTTTTGGTCCCGCCATTACATTCAAATAGTAAGAATCGTATCCATAAGGAGCACCAACAGGGTGATAACCTCGTGGCACTAGAACAACGCATTTATCTTCCACAGCCATAGTTTCATCAATAGCTAAATCGTCGGTATATACGCGCTGAAAAACAAAACCTTGTGGTGGGTTTATTCGATGATAATATGTTTCTTCTAAATAGGATTCGACTGGAATGTTGTCAGAGTCATGTTTATGGGGTGGGTAACTAGACCAATTTCCGGCCGGCGTTTTGACTTCGACAACCAGCAAACTATCGGCTTTGTCTTGTTCCGGTAATATGTTGCAAATTGATCTTGTATTGCTGCCTTCTCCTCGAATTTCACTGGTCATTTCTTCAGGCTTAATGCATCTGGCAGGATAGTTTCCAAAACCGGGGGCAGTTGCTATTGCCAGCTCGAGTTTGGTTATTGCTTTGATAGATACTTGACTGTTATTGGGCGCATATACTGCGTGCGGTTTTTTATCTTCAAATACACTCGTCCTATCGCCAAGACCATGAAAAGTCTGCTTATCTACTCTAATATCAGCCTTGCCAGATAAGATTACCAAGCATGATTCATTATCTGGATCAATCCAATTCAAAGTTTGTTGAGGCGCCAGTTCATGTGCTTGAAATCCGACATATTCCCAATTGGCTGATTTTGGCGTAATGTTTTGGTAACAACCATCTGAACTTAATTTTGGACGAGATAAAAGTGACATATTTAATTTTCCTGTTGATGGTATCCGATGGATATACATATAGCCTGAACAAGGCACATTGTTGCCCCTAAGGACCTAAAAGTGTGGATCTCTGCTTCATGTATGCAAAATAAATAATCCGCAAGATGGGCAATAGGATTTAGCTTTGTATCGGTCAGCAGAATAACCGTTGCATTAGATTTTTTTGCCTCCTTAACGGTTTCAGTTGTCCAAGTAGAATAAGGGTTATAAGTGATTGCAATTAGTACAGTTTTCTCATCAAGCCAATGTGATAGGCTTTCTTCTTCAGCTACGTTATTGGTAATGCGGCATCGAATGCCTAGATTATTTAACATATAATAAAAATAGCTTGCTATAGGTTGAGCTCTATTCGAGCCACATAAAATTACTTCATTAGCCGCACACAATGTCTGCACGGATTCCTCTATTAACTCTTCATCTGTTTGTTCAGATAGTATTTTTGTGGCAGCAATATTACGACTAGTAACATCATGAAATATATTCGAACTATTCATATTTACATCACCTCCAGTTACTTTTTGAACATCAGTGATACGCTGATGATAGTTGATCGCAGATTGCGAAATTTTGACCTTGAATAGCGCTTGCAGTTCTGCAAAACCACTAAAACCAAAATGTTTAGCAAAGCGCACCAGAGTTGAAGGATAAACCCCAACATCTTCTGCAATCACCGCAAGAGTGTTCAATGCGAGTTTTTGAGGTTGATCGATAATGTAGAATGCTATCAACTTCATTTTCTTGCTTAATTTGGGATAGCTCTCTTGTAATAAACTATTCAAATCGTTAATATTCTGTGGCAGCATTCTATTTAATATTTATAAGTTAACTGGGTTTCCGCTTTCAAAAGACTGTTTAGCTGCTTCGGCAATTTTCAATGCCAGAACGCCATCTGAAATGTCTACGCTAGGCTTAGCACCTGTTTGAACTGATTTCATAAAATGTACCAATTCGTTGTGATATGCCTTTTCATATCTTTCTAAGAAAAAATATTTTGCTTTAGCTTGGTTAATTCCATTTGCATTGCTTAGCACCACATTATCTTCAAGTGCATTTTGTACTTGCAACATTCCTTTTTGTCCAAAAACTTCAATTCTCTGGTCATAACCAAAAGCCGCTTGACGACCATTAATAATAGTTGCAATCGCACCATTCTTCATGGTTAATATGACACTGGCAGTATCCACATCACCATAGCTAGCAATATCATCATTTGTAGCAGTGGCAGCAACATATATATTGCTTGGTGTGTCTTTAAGTATCCAGCAGGCCATGTCAAAATCGTGGATCATCATGTCATAAAACAACCCGCCAGAGCTTGCAATATATTCCATAGAAGGCGGTTCTGGGTCATGAGAGTTAATTATCAAAGACTGAACTGAGCCAATAAGGTTTGCATCAACTTTATTCTTTAAGCTGACCATATGTGGATCAAATCGCCTGTTAAAACCAATCATGCATACAATGCCACTTTCTTTAACAACTTTGGCACACGATAAAGCTCTATCGAGACTTAAATCAATTGGTTTTTCGCAAAAAACAGGCTTACCTGCTCGGGCACACCGTTCTATTAGGTCTGCATGTGTAGCAGTACTGCTGGCAATGATAAAGGCATCTATTTCGTTATTATTGAACGCCTGGTCTAAGTTTAAGGCGATAGCATTGTACTTTTTGGCAAGCTGCTCTGCCGCTTCTGGATGGAGGTCAACAACCGAATGAAGCGTAGTTGTTGCTTCACCCGCTATTGCTATTGCATGGACAGCACCTATGCGACCTGCACCAATCAAACATATTTTCATAATATTTGCTATTTATTAATTCTGACAATTCCTTATTTGCTATTTTTTAATGCTGACAATTCCTTATTTCCAGACATCATAAATTGTAATTCTTCATAATTAATCTCTCCAGCAAGAGCAGTGCCAAGAGTTTCGCCTCGAGATAGAACTGTAAATTTGTCCCCTACAGCTAAGGCATGTGAAACGTTATGCGATATAAATACTACTGCAACACCTTTTTCCCGAACCTTTTCTACAGTTTTTAATACATTAGCGGTCTGGTATACACCCAAAGCTGATGTAGGCTCATCAAGTATTAATATTTCAGCACCAAAAAATACGGCACGAGCAATGGCAACGGTTTGCCTTTCACCACCTGAAAGAGTTCCTATTGATTGACTCGGGTCTCGTAATTGGATCCCTATTTTTTCCATTTCTGACATCAAAATTGAGTTACATTTATCAAAGTCCATTACAGCGATTGGACCTATTTTTTTTGTCAGTTCTCTACCGAGCCAAAAATTACGCGACACTGACATTAATGGAATCAATGCCAAATCTTGATAAACTGTAGCAATTCCAGAATCTATTGCTTCACGGGGGCCTTGCATTACAGTGGGTTTTCCATTAATATTTACTTGCCCAGCTGTGGGCTGGTGTACCCCAGACATGATTTTAATCAATGTTGATTTTCCTGCGCCGTTATCGCCCAATAAGCAGTGGCATTCTCCCCTATTAATAGAAATTGAAACCCCTCTAAGGGCATTTACATTACCAAAACTTTTATGAATGTCTGTAAGTTCCATCAGTGGTGAAGTACTCATCATTTCGCTCCTGTGATTAATTTGCGAACATGTGTATTGAGTATCACTGCTAATAGTAAAAGCACTCCTAGGAAAACTCGAAATAATGAGCTCTCCACGCCGATAAAAAACAAACCTTGTTGCACTACTCCAAATATGATTGCGCCCAGAGCTGCACCAATAACTGATCCATAACCTCCAGTTAATAAGGCGCCACCTATAACCACTGAAATAATTGCTTCAAATTCTTTAAGGATGCCTCTATCCGCTGAAGCCGAGCCAAACTCAATAACTTGAGTGGTGGCGAATACGGTTGCACAAAAAGCAGTAAAGACAAACATGAGTATTTTAACTTTGTTAACCGGTACGCCAATGTGCCGTGCAGCTTGTGCATCGCCACCGGAGGCGTAAATCCAATTACCAAAACGAGTTTTTGTTAACACAAAATGACCAAAAATAATTAGACCCAGTGCCCAAACCATCAATGCAGGGATTCCAGATACAACTGGCTGGCCAGCTTTAGTGCCAGCTACAAAGGTTTGAATCCAGCCCTGTTCAGCAAGCCATTCGAATAAGCCTGAGAATATTTTTCCACCGAAGATAGGCGCTAACCAGTCATTTTGAGCAACTTCGGTTACACCTCCAATAATGGTTTTTTTGGTACTGGCAATAGCAATAAAAATTGTCAAACCTCGCAAAATATATAAAAAAGCAAGACTAACAATAAAGGATGGTAGATTTGTTTTGACTGTAATATAGCCAATTAAAGCGCCTATCGACATCGCTACAGCAAAGGCTGTAAGAATACTGAGCCAAACAGGCCAACCCCAAACAATAGAAGTGACAGCGATCACTATGCCAGCAAAACCTATCATCGATCCAACTGAAAGATCAAATTCACCAGCAATCATCAACAGGCAGGCACCAACAGCAATAATAATGAACTGAGAAGAGACTATGCCCCAATTCATGGATCCTTCTAGAGAAAACATGCCAGTATCATGTGCTACCAGAAAAAAGAAAAGAAAAACCAATATAACGCCAACTATGGCCCCTAGGTCTGGGCGTATCATAGCGTTTTTAATATAAGCGCGAATAGGCGAAGTATTTTTTTTATTTATAGACATGAGATTCAATCCATTTCAGAACTTTTTAAGGAGGAAATAATGCTGCCCACCACAGCAGATCAGTGGCGGGCAGCAAGGAGACGTCTAATTAACTACTAACGATATACACCTGCGTATTTTTCAACTAAGCTTATGTTGCTCTTAGTGATAAATCCAGGGCCAGAGTTAATGGCGCCAGATGGCCATACACCATAGCGAGACAAGTTAGTCAAGAAAACAACCGGAAGATACCCTTGTAGGTATGGTTGTTGATCAATGGCAAATGAAATCACACCAGATTTAACGGCAGCTGCAATTTCACCTGAAAGGTCAAAAGTACCAAAATAGATATCACCCGAACGGCCTAGGTCATCCAAAGCTGAAAGTGTTGGATGAGCAGAGGTTGGACCCAAGGTAAGAATGGCGTCCGTGCTAGGGTGCGACCTAAGGTGTGCCATAACTTTATTTTTTATTTCCGTTGGATCTTGTCCAGAGTCTATCATTTGATGGCCTAGATCTACACCAAGTGCATCGGCATAGCCTTGGCAACGATCAACAGACACAGGATTTGTAAAAAAGTGATTGACACATAGGAACTCACTTACACCAGCGGCCTTAGCTCTTTTACCTGCACCAAAACCAGCATCATACTCAGGTTGGCCAATATGCGCCAATGCACCAAGTGCTTCAGATTGAGCACGAGTTCCAGAGTTAATTGTAACCACTGGAATGCCCTTTGCTATTGCGTCAGTAATAGGTCCTTTTAGTACATCAAAATCAGCAATTGTTACAATAATGCCATCAGGGTCACTTGCTGCAGCCTGCTGGACAATACGTGCCATATCTGCTAAATCACCAGTAGTAGGGTTACGATAATCTACCGAAACATCCATTTGATCACCGGCTATTCCAATTGCATTCTTAATTGTGTTCCACCACGAATCAGAATCTGGTGCATGACTAATTAGGACAAATTTCTCTCCTGATGCAATTGCTGTTGAACTTCCAAACATAGCTGTTGCAAAAAGTACAAATATTGCAAGAACAATGTTAGACGCGTGCTTATTTATCTTTAACATGTTGTAATACTCCTCTTCTAAAAAAAAATATTGGAAGTCAAAATTGATTCCAATTCTTGAAGCATATTTATAACTTCAAGAAAAAGTAGTATACTTCAATTTATATATATCAATATATAAATTTTCTATTTTTTTAAAAATAGAACAAATGTTATATTTTAATTCCTCAAAATTAATCCACATCAATTAAATTGCAATTTGCATTGCCACACAGGTGTAGCAAGGACAAGGGGTGCTTTCAGTCGTTGAAATAATCCTATCTATGATTTGCAAGTCCGAATAAAAATCTAATCTATTGTATTGAAACTTAGTTATTGTATATTTGATAATGTTTCAGCAAGATTCCTAAGGACTGTTTGCGTTTCTTTCCAATCTATGCAACCGTCAGTGACGGATACACCATACTTCATCTCATTTTGATTGTCCAGTATTTTTTGATTGCCAGAAAACAGATTGCTTTCTAACATGATGCCAAATATTGATTTGTTTCCAGCGACAATTTGTGCACTAATTTCTTCAACCACATTGCCTTGTAGCCGGTAGTCCTGATTAGAGTTATCGTGCGAACAGTCCACCATAATCCTTTCAGGTAAATCGTTTTGCTGGAGAAGTTTTTCACAACGCTCAACATCTTCACTATGGTAGTTTGGTTTAATGCCACCCCTCAGAATAATGTGTGACGACTTGTTGCCTTTTGCCTTAAATGTTGAAATTTGACCATTGTCATTGATTCCTAAAAAACTTTGAGGTGAAGAACAAGCTTTAATTGCATTGACGGCCATTATTAAGTTTCCATCGGTGCCATTCTTAAAGCCAACTGTCATTGAAAGGCCGCTCGACATTTCACGATGAGTTTGTGACTCGGTTGTTCTTGCACCTATGGCGCACCAAGAGATTAGATCCGCCAGATATTGGGGGGTAATAGGATTGAGAGCTTCTGTGGCTGCCGGCATACCTAGGTCCCCTAGCCAGGATAAAAACTCTCGACTTTGATAAAGCCCTTTGTCGACATCAAGTGAATTATCCATATCAGGATCACTAACTAAACCCTTCCAGCCAATCGTTGTTCTTGGTTTTTCAAAATAAACTCTCATCACTATATAGAGTGATTCCTTTAATTCTTCACTGAGGGTTTGCAGTTTATGTGCGTATTCTTTTGCCGAGTCAAGGTCATGAATTGAGCAGGGTCCAACAATCACCATAAATCTAGAATCCTTTCCAGAGAGAATATCGCTCACCACTTTGCGGCCAGCCATAATATTTCTCTTGGCCTTTTGAGTGATGGGCAATTTATCACTGAGATCATTAGGGGAGGTGATAACAGTTTCACTTACAATATTGGTGTTGTGTATTTGTTTGTCCATCAGTATTTCTTGTTGTTTTTATCTGTAAACGGTGATTTAAACATAAGTTTATGTCTTATATATTTTAGTTAGAAGAGGAAGACAAAAAAAGATTGTCAAGTTATCGCTTATAATACGAGTCTGTCGGAACAAATTAAATGCTACAAAAATTGAAAAAACTTTTATTGGTTCTTGTCATACTGTTAGCCAGTTGCAGTACCACTACCTTTGTTCATAACCGAATCAACTTCATGCTTCCTTGGTATTTGGGAAGTTTTGTGGATCTCAACGCTGAACAAAAAGACTACCTTGATGAACTTCTTGTTCCTTTTTTTGATTGGCATCAAGCCAATGAAATGCCGTTTTATCTGAAGATTTTGGATGCCTCTGAAAGCTTGTTACTATCTAAACAGAAAATAAAGGCCGACGATATTGCCACTGTCTCTATGATCATCGAGGATGCCTGGTTTCGTCTAGAGCAAGGCTCAATGAAATGGATATTGCCGCTAGGTAGAGAGTTGTCAAGTAAGCAGATAGATGGATTTTTAGAAGTCATGAGAAGTCAGGCGGAGGAATATAATAACGAACGACTCGGCCGTACTGATGAACAGTATCAACAAGATGCATTCGAGAGAATAAGAGATAACCTGGCTAAGTTTATGGGTGAGTTAAGTAGGGAGCAAACAGAACTCGTCAGTAAAGCCTCATCTCAGCTCCAGAGGGATGATGATGTATGGTTTGATAGACGCATGGCTCTTTTAGATGAACTCGAGGAAATACTGGTTCGAGATGTTGGTTGGGAGCAGGAGCTGTTGTATGTAATGACTTCTAGAGGCAACGCCTTCTCGAGAGGGTATAGTGATATCTATAGTCATAACCTCAACGTTACCCATGAAATGTTCGCTGCTGTACTGAACACACGCAGTAAAGAGCAAGACAAAAGGTTGCGTCAACAAATAGAAAAATATCGGACCGACATTGAGAGCACAATCAAACAGCAACAAGACAATCAGCAGCTACTTAGCCCACTAAATTAGGACGATTTACTAATGCTCATCTATGTTTGAGCTAGTCCTTTAAATTTTGGCATGGCTTCAAGAAGTGAACGAGTGTATTTGTGTTTTGGGCGCTCAAAAATATTTTCATTGCTGTCGTATTCTAGAGCTTCTCCTTCTTTCATCACAATCACTCTGTCGCACATTTGTCTAATGACAGCCAGGTCGTGGCTCACGAAAAGCAACGTCAGGGAAAATTTTTCTTGTAAATCCTTTAGCAGATTAAGTAAATTAGCTTGGACAGAAACATCCAGTGCAGAGGTAGGTTCGTCACAAAAAATAAAATCAGGACGATAGCTCAGAGCTCGAGCGATGCCGATCCTTTGTCTTTCACCGCCAGAAAAAGCATGTGGCAACTTTTCAGCATCTTCACGCTGCAAGCCAACCAAAGCCATAAGTTCTTGTGCCAATGATTTGGCGTCACTCGAGCCTATCATTTTGTGAACTTGCAAACCATAGGTGATGTTTTCTCCGGCCGTCATGCGTGGATTGAGCGAGGAATACGGATCTTGAAAAATGCATTGCATGGATAGGCAATGTGCCCGATGTTCAGTGCTATCGGTTATTAGCTTGAGGTCTTTGCCACGGTAAATGACACTACCTTCAGTTATATCCTCCAAACCTAAAATCATTCTTCCAATGGTTGATTTACCAGAACCTGATTCTCCAACAATTCCAACAGTTTCACCGCGCCGAACTGTGAAACTTACATCCTTGACAGCAGTAAATAACTGTTTTGCTTTAAACAGACTGGAAGGGGTAATAAAGATTTTTGAAAGATTACGAGCTTCCAGTATGGGCTTATTTGTCGAGTCCTGTGTTGTTTGCTTTTCTTGCAAGTAGTGAAGACCGGTAGAGATATCCTCCAAATTATCTTCTTCATTTAAAGCGAAACGGTGAAGGCGCTTCTCTATCAAAGGTACCGATGCCATTAACGACCTGGTATAGTCCTGTGTTGGTCTTTGAAGTACCCTATTTGTTGCATCTTGCTCGACATGTTTGCCATATCTTAGGACGTATACATAATCACATGTTTCTGCTATAACACCTATATCGTGGGTTATTAAAATAATGGCAATCTGTTCTTGTTGACTCAGCTTAATCAGAGTCTGTAGTACCGATTGTTGCACAGTAACATCCAAAGCAGTTGTTGGTTCATCGGCAATAATGAGCTTGGGTTTTGCAGCAATTGCGATTGCAAATACAATGCGCTGGCATAATCCGCCAGATAATTGATGGGGGTACTTTTGAAGCCGATCTTCGGCAAAGCTGACGTCTGCTCGTTCTAACAACTGAATGGCATATTCTCGAGCATTTTTGCCTCTCATATCGGTGTTGGCTTCTATGGCCTCTATGACCTGTTCGCCGATTGTTAGGACGGGGTTAAGGGCGGTCATCGGATTTTGGTATATATAGCCGATTTGGTTGCCACGCAAAGATTCGAATTGTGCTTCACTTAAACCAACAAGCGAATTTCCGAGAAATATAATTTCACCACTAACAAGTTTTGCTGGCGGGTCAAGAAGACCCAGGATAGCCTTACCAATAGTTGATTTTCCAGCACCACTTTCACCAACTATTCCTATGATTTGTCCTGAATTTACTTTAAGAGAGGTATTATCAAGAGCCTTGAGTACATCACTCCCTTCAGAATTCAAAGGGTAGGTGACTGTTAAGTTATTTATTTTAAGAAGTGGAGTATTATTCATTGCATATTCATTGATTTTAAAAAAGGATTATTATGTTCACGAATTCTGTCTGCAACAACATTAATACATAAAACCAGAGAGACTAGAACAACACCAGGAAAAATACTAATCCACCATTTTCCGGAAAGAAGGTAGTCATTACCATTGGCGATTAATAATCCCAATGACGGTTCGGTGATTGGAACACCTACACCCAGAAATGACAGCGTTGCTTCCGCACCGATGCAGCCCGAAAGTGACATTGGTATCATGACTAGCACAGGCGCAATACTATTAGGTAGCAAAAATTTCAGCATAATTCTCCAGTTAGGAATAGCGGATATTCTTGCCGCATCAATATATTCTTTTTGCATCTCTGATAGCGCAGAGGATCGAGTAAGTCTTGCTTTGCTAGCCCAAACGCCAATAATGAGGGCATAGATAATCTTATCGACTCCGGTTCCGAATATGGCCAACATCATGAGCGCCAGTAAAATGCCTGGAAAGCTCACTTTTAAATCAACAGCACGCATAATAACACTCTCTACCCAGCCACCTTTGACCGCTGCTAGAAGTCCAAGAAATACGCCAATTAAGGAACCAACAGTTGTGGCAATAAATGCAACAAAAAGACTTAATCGTAACCCGTACATAACTGCAGATAATATGTCACGACCAACTGCGTCAGTACCAAGCCAAGAGGTAGTGCCATTACCAAGCTTAGATAATGGAGGCAATAGTCCATCCATAATGTCTAAAACCATCAAATCGTAGGGATTTTGTGGTGCAATCCATGGGGCTAAAAGTGCGATTAAAACAAACATAACAAAGCCAATCAAACCAGCAATTGCTATTGGGTGACCAGAGAAAATGGATTTTGTTTGCAAGCTTAATGGTGCTAATTTTTTTTTGTAATCAATCATAGGTAGTTACTTTTGGTGTCGAATACGTGGGTCTAGAAATGCATACATGACATCCACAACAAAATTAATAAAGACAAACATCAGAGTAATTAGGATGAGATAGGCAACAACAACTGGCCTATCAATCATATGGATGGAATCTAGTAATAATTTACCGATACCTGGCCAAGAAAAGATTGTTTCGGTGACTGTAGAGAATGCAATCAGTCCTCCCACTTCTAGTCCTGTAATGGTAACAATCGGTATCAAAATATTGCGAAGAAGGTGACGTCTAATAATGCGATTTCTTGTTATTCCTTTGGCTCGAGCAAAGGTCATATATTCTTGGTATAAGATTTCTTGGGTTCCAGACTTAGCAAGCCTTTGCTGCATACAAATTTTGTAAATCGCGAGATTAATTGCCGGGAGAGCCATGTGCTGTAAGCCATTAAGGGATAACCAGGCCCACTCGATACCAAACATTGAGTTGGTAAGTCCTCTACCTGAGGCCGGAAGCCATTGCAAAAAAACCGCAAACACCATAATCAAAATTATGGCTTGCCAAAAATTGGGCGTTGAATAACCTACGGTTGTGAAAAAGCTTATTATTTTCGAAGCTCTGGAATTGTTTTTTATACCGGAAAATATTCCGAGAGGGATGCCAATACCAAGGCCAATAACCATCGCTAAGAGGGAGATTTCTAATGTGGCTGGAAGGCGCTCCATGATGAGATCAAGTACTGGTCTATTGTAGACAAACGAGGTACCAAAGTCCCCTTGAAGCATACCCCCTGTATAGGTAAAGTATTGCTCATAAAGTGGCTTATCAAGTCCAAGTTCAATGGCTAATTCGATTTTGTCCTGCTCGGTAAACTCGTCATCCGATAACATTTCAACTGGGTCACCAACCACGTACAGGCCAAAAAAAACGATTAACGACATGACGATTGCTAGTATGCCGCTGTGCCAAAGACGTTTTAAAATGTACTTAATCATGAATTGTGTGCCTCTAATTGTGGGGTTTTTATAATAATTAGGCTCCAAAAACGCTCTGGCTGAGTGGAGGAGTCCATTATGCGTAAATCTTACAAAAGGATAATTGTAATTTTTATATTAAACTTTAGATACAAAAAGTTCATAAAAAAACCCCTCACACAAGTGTAGCAGATTACTTGCATGAGGGGCTATTTAGTGTACTTCTAAAGGTCTCTAATTTTTAGTCGCCATGTCAGCAAAGGTACGCTCATCTGGTCGACCAATAACGCTTATGTCGCTTGTGTGAGCCCAGATGCTATGCTGGTAGTATAGAGGTATTCCTGGTAAATCCCTAACAGCTATACGCATGGCCGCTTGATTATATTCAAAGGCCTTTGCTTCGTCCGTTTCAACTGCCCATGCTGCCATTGCGGCATCGTAGTCTGGATCAGTATAGTTAGAGTAGTTACTGCCTCCTAGGTTGAGAGCCTTATTCCTAGTTCCAAACGCATATGAAATCATCTGCGCAGGACCTTGAGGATGACCCCATCCGTACATAAACACACCCAACTCACGAGCTGAACGACCCTTTCTAAATACAGACCAAGGCTCAGCTACTAGAGTTACGTTAATACCGATACGAGACCAGTATTGAGCAATAGCTTGACCAACTCGAGTACCATTTTGATACTTAGCAGTTGGCATTCTGAGATCGATAGAAATATGATGAGGTTCGTAACCCGCTTCAGCGAGTAATTGCCTTGCCTTATCAGCATCGTAAGCCATATCTGGCATTGACGAATCCGCACCATCTTGATAGCTTGGTGCAAACTGGCTAGCAACGGTTGCATTACCACCCATTAATTTATCTACAATTGCATCTCTATCAATCGATAATGAAAGCGCTTGTCTCACTCTGATATCTTTTAGTGGGTTTGATCCATCGGTAGCCCTCACTCCTGGTGCGACATCACTACCTACATCCAATATCAAGAAAATGGTGCGCCAAGAAGGCATAGTTGAGTAACTATAGGCAGAGTTACCTTCCAAAGCCAGTAAATCTTCACCAGTAGGGTTCTCAATCAAATCATAATCTCCAGCAAGTAGTCCAGCCATTCGTGCACCAGAATTCGCTACCGAAGTCATTTCTACGCGATCCCAGTTGCCTGGTTCACCCCAATAATTATCATTACGTACCAAGACGGCATCGCCGGTATTTTCGAAAGACTCGTATTTGTACTTGCCCGTACCGTTTGCATACTTACCGGTCGCAAACTCATCTTTAGTTGGGTAACGTGTTATGCCACAGTCACCAGTATTGTCAAACTTAAGTGTTGGCCCTAGATCGGCATCACCACTGTCTAAAATAGATAAAGATTTAAGTTTTTGAATGAGTATTGGGTACAGACCTACAGTTTTGAAGGCCACGGTATAGTCATCAATCGCTACCACGTCAGTCACTGGACCCATCGCACTTGTGAGCATGTTTTTCTTGCCGCCAACTCTATACATCATGCGACATGAGCTATAAATAACATCTTCAGCTGTGAAGTCAGCTCCATTATGGAACTTGACACCTTTTCTTAGGTTAACTACAAGTGTTGTATCATCTGTCCAGCCGTAAGATGTAGCCAACAGTTTTTCATTGGTACGCGAAACAAGAGCTTCATAAAGATGCTCATTTAATGAAGCGGTTGCTGAGGCGCTGCTTTTATATGGATCTATCGTTTTCGGTGCGACCGAATACGCCATTCGCAATGTATCTGCATACACAGAGCCCATCATGCTGGCGAAGAGCCCAACAAAACAGACGGTTTTAAAGTTAATATGTTTCATGGTTTTTCTTCTCCTTTTGTAAATTACGTAAGAGTTATAATAGAATTTACATCTCTCTGATTCTAATAATAATTAGTCCTTATTGTTAGTGCAATGTTATTAATTTAAACTCTTTAGTTATAAGTTATGGTTATAAGTTTATAAATTGACTGATTGTTTTACAAATGCTTTGACTTCAGCCAAAGCAGCCCCACAATCGCGCTGCACTTCTTCAAAGCGTTGATTTTTTTTGCGGCTTTTTTCATCCATATACAAGTCTCGCCTAATTTCAATTTGCAAGATGTTTTGATCAATTTCAGGCCAACCGTAATGTAGCACTATTTCACCACCAAGGAAGCGTCCATTAGTCTTTACGTCATAACCTAAGGCGCTAAAGGTATCAGCAACACATTCAGTAAAGGCAGTATTGCAGCTTTGACCAAGACGGTCGCCTATATCTATTTCTGGTCTTTGTTTTCGACCACGAAGTCTACCGTCAAATTGAGTCATCGAGTGGCAATCAAGGATAAATGCCTTACCATGTTTTTGGTAAGCTTGCTGGATATGGTAAGTCATTAACTGGTGATAAGGGACAAAACACTGCGCGAGTCGCCTTTTTAGTTCTGTATGGCTTAGTTTCCGTGCATAAATATCAAACACCTCCTTACTTTTTGACCAAAACAGTGTTGTGCCGGTTTTAGCGCCGTTAGGATGAATACGACCATACCAATCCTCCCCATCAGTGAGCATATCTATATCTATATTGTGTTGGTTACGGTTGACGTCAATATATGTCCTCGGAAAGTTTGCATGAACAGACAAAAGACCTAACTCTTCACGAGATTCATACAGTTCATTGACATATCTGTCGTTAGGGAAGTCGAGAATCTCAAATGGTAACTCTGGGTTGGTTCCAAAGTCGTCCGGATAGGATTCGCCGCTATGAGGAAAGCTGAGCAATAGGGGAACGCTTAGCTTGCCATTCGAGCGTATGTTGTCCTCAACACTGACACTTGGAATGGGCTGGCCATTGACTTGTATGTTTGCCACAATCGTTACACTTTAATATGAAATATATAACAGATTAACGTAATTGATTACATTCCTGCAACCTTATAAAACCTAATTTAGACAATATAAGATTGTGTTATAGGTTAAACAGGTAACATCTACTTTTATAAAGCTAAGTTTAATAATAGCGTTATGAATGAAAATCCAAAAATTAACCGTTTTAAGTATATAGAGGCCTTTTCTGAAGTTGTTACTTGCGGCAGTGTCTCTGCTGCGGCTAAAAAGTTGGGTGTTTCTCAACCTGCTGTTAGTCAATTAATTAAGAAGCTAGAAGACGCTGTAGGTGTCCCACTATTTGTTCGTCGTAATGGCTTAATTTCTCCCACTGATAGAGCTACCAGCTTAAGAGATGACGTTGAGCAGTTGCTGACACAGCTTGATAAAATTCAAATGCAGCTTAACTTTGGTCGATCCAATGAACTAACCCTAAATCCGTTAAGGTTTTCAGCAAGCCTGTCTGTTGTTAATGAAATATTGCCTAGAGTTATTTCTCATATACACAAAAGCAAGCCAGACATGTTGTTCTATGTTAATTCTTTGCCAATAGCCAATATGGGTCGAGCTATTAGAAGAGGCAATGTTGATTTAACTCTGAGTACCAGACAGATTGACCATGCCAATATTATTTCAAAGAGACTACTTTCCGCAAGAGAGGTATGCGTGATGCCAAGCAATCATTCCTTGTCATCTAAGTCAACCTTGTCGGTTGATGATATTGATAATGAAAAAATGATAATGGCTTCTAGAACTGACCCATCATATGAAAGCCACAGATCTCTCCTATATAAGCACAAAATTAGATATCAAAAAGTTTTAGAGTCGCCATTCTCTACTTTATCAATGTCCATGATTCCCGAGCTTAACGCTCTTTCGATTAATAATGTGTTGATTGCCGAGCTGGTTTGTCAGCACAATGATAATTTAACTTGGCGCTATGTCGATGAGTTCAACCATCAAACTGACTTTTATCTTTCAATGCCACCATGGTTAAATCAATCTACAACGGAAAATCTGTTTTTGGCTAGCTTTCAAGAGTCCTTATCAGAAACAACAAAAAAGCTTGGTATTGATATAGAGTTGAGCCCTAGTGCTGAAATGGCTGGATGAATTATAATTATTTGATAATTAAAGTTCAGACTGATTGCGCTTGTTCACGTTGACGGATAAAGTTGACCATCCACTGACCAACAAAATCTCCTTGATGCTCAATTTCCAGAGACTGGAGTGCGGACTCGTACTGTTCACCTATGCGCTCTTTACGCCTAAGAATCAAATCCCTACAGAGTTCTGGTGTAAATTCTGGATGCTGTTGGATAGCCAAAACTCTATCTTCAATATAAAAACCAGAAATATGGCAAAAGTGATTATCCAGAAAACGGGTTGCATTAGCCGGCATTTTAGTTACCTGATCCTGATGCATTGCTAGTAAATATACTTTTTCAACCAGCGGTTCTAACCAGTCAGGTTGATTGATGATATTTACGGTAGTTACGCCTGCCCCCCAACCATTATCAAATCTTTCAACCTGACCACCTAGTGCATGAGCTAGAGCTTGGTGGCCATAACATATGCCCACGATTGGAATGTTGTTTTGGTAGACCTTTCGGATTAAGTCAAATAAGCTATGTTGCCAGTCAAGGTCTTCAAATACTGAATATTTCCCACCCGTAATTAAATATGCATCAAATTCCTTTACATCAAGAGGTAATTCATCCTCTAGGCAATGTATGGTAACCCATTCTGCTTTAGATAATTGAGGTGCGAGCAAATCAATAAAACGTTCGGACGAGGACCTGTGGCTTTTCTTGATGGGATCGCCCGGTGTTAATATACAAATACGCATATTTTTATCTTTAACATGCCATTATGGTTGATTAAAAAAAGGTTATAAGGGTTTATAAGATTTTGCAATTATATTAATTGTTATTAACAAGTCATTAGATTTAGTTATGCTGCCTCTTGTTTAATATAAGTAGAGGTATAAAGAGAGAGTTCAGGTTTTATTATGTTTAAAGAGTGTGCGTCCCCAGATTAGTCCAAGCCCGATAAATACTCCGCCGCCAAGCCAACTAAGAGGTAAACTTGCCTCTGCTTTGTACATAACTCCTCTATATACTGCACCTATCTTATCAAACGGAATCAGATCTCCGAACCACTGCAACCATTCAGGAGCGGCAACTAAGGGTGCCATGGCGCCTCCTATGGCGGACTGGTAAAAGACTGTTGGGAGAATAATTATAAGTGCCCAAAGACCAACTATCTCAAATATTCCGATAAAAAACCATGCAAGACAAAGTGAAATAAACCAGACATTCAACCATATCAGTATAAGTTGCGACCATTGTGAGGTTGCTGTTGCAACAACAAGGGCTAAAACAAAACTCGCCAATCCCATAGTCATTAATGGAACAACAGTACGAACATATGCTCGTTCTTTAAGAGCCATTTCTTGGGATGCAAGAAATAAAAGTATTGTTCCTACCATTGCTGCAAGCCAACTTGTAAATGTCATTACAAATGGAGCCGGCAGGGTTGCTACGCTTTGAGCGCTATGCAATGTTTCAACATCTGAAGTAACAGTTAACTCAAGACTTGGCATTTGACCCTGAGACATTGCAAGTCTCAAGCCAGCCACAGCTGCGGATAGCGACGTCTGAACAAGCATTGGTAATTGCGAGGCCATCTGTGTTTCGGCAACCGTTAAATGTTGTGTATTTAAAATCTCAATTGCAAAGTTCTGGTCTCCAACTGCGAGTTTTGAAAAGTCAGTGGGGAAAATTAGCACTGCCGCAACTTGGCCATCTTCAAGTGCCGATCGCGCAATATTCTGGTCCTCAAACTTAGTTACACTGAATGGCAAATTGCCAGCCATTCCCTCCATCGCTTTTGAGGCTAAGTTTAATGGTGGAAAGGTTAATCCTTCATCCTGATTAACTATACCCAGATTGAAACTTGAGGCTATTCTTACAGGATCAGTAGGCGCTGTAAGGTTGAAAAATGAAAAAATCAACATTATTATTGTTGGAACAATTATTGCGGGCTTGAAAAGTGGGCTTTGACGGAATTGAGATAGAGCAGATGACATATTATTTTCCCTTAATAAAGTAAATACGAAACGATACAATGACCTAGCCTACAATTATTTATACACTAGTTAAGGTTGATTAATTTTAGTTTTTTTTCTAAGTATCATATCTGCAGCCTTTTCTGCAATCATCATTGTTGGTGCATTTGTATTGCCTGAAACAAGCTCTGGCATAATTGAAGCGTCAACAACTCTCAGACCTGAGACACCTCGTACTCTTAGTTGGTCATCAACTACACTACTTGCATCATTGCCCATTTTACAGGTTCCTACTGGATGGTATATGCTTTGGCTGTTATTCTTTGCCGCTTCAAGGAGCTCACTATCGCTAGTATAAGAATCTCCAGGAATGTATTCATCGGTAATATATTTTTTTAATGTTGAAGATTGGGCAATTTTTCTTGCCACCTTGACTGATTCAACTGCAATTTTCTGATCATTCTCGGTAGACAAATAGTTTGGAATAATCGTTGGAGGCTGGAGAGGGTCAGAGGAGTTGATTCTTACTTCGCCACGACTCTCGGGACGTAGAGTGCAGACTGACATTGTAAATGCAGAAAATGGGTGGACACCATCGCCAGGCTTATCCGCACTTAGTGGCTGCATATGAAATTGTATATTTGGCCTAGATCCATCTTGACTTGTATTAGTGAAAACATAGACCTGGCTGGCGCTCAATGTTAAAGGGCCAGTTCTAAATAAGATATATTGCAATCCAATTAAGGCCTTTTTCCACCACCTATTAAGCTCATCATTGAGGGTTCTAGTATTCGTTTTAAATACCAACCTGATCTGCAGATGGTCTTGAAGATTTTTTCCTACAGCCGGATTATCGTGAATAACTTCAATGCCAAGTTTTTTTAGTGATTCCCCGTCACCTATTCCTGAAAGTTGGAGTATATGCGGAGAACCAATAGAACCAGAAGACAAAATTACTTCGCCATTAGAGTAGTATTCTTTTTCTTGTTTATTTTGAATACACTTCACACCAATCGCTTTTTTCTCAGAAAAAATTAGTTTGCTAACTTGGCATCCGCTAATTATTGTTAGGTTTTTTCTATTCCTAATTTTTTTTCTCAGAAAAGACCTATACGAACTCCTTCTAAATCCTTTGAATGAGGTTTGTTGAAAATATCCAACCCCTTCTTGATGCTCGCCATTGCAATCTGGGTTATAGGGTATGCCTATTTCTTGTGAACCCTGGATAAAATATTCAGCTATTTTTCGTTTCAACCTAAGGTTTGATACTTTAAGTTCGCCATCAACGCCATGATATTTACTTTTGCCATTCTCTTGGCATTCTGATTTTGTGAAGTAAGGCAATATGTCACCATAACCCCAGTCTTTATTGCCTAACTCTTGCCATCGATCGTAATCATGACGGTCTCCTCTTATATATAGTAGACCGTTTAGGGCGCTTGAGCCACCAAGCACCTTCCCTCTAGGCCAATCAATGCGCCTGTTATTGACACCTTTATCTTTCTCTAATCTATACATCCAGTCAAACTTAGGGTTATTCATGGTGTTGAAATAGCCGACTGGTATATGGAGCCATAAATTATTATCTTTGCCTCCTGCTTCAAGTAGCAAAACATTAATCTTTGGGTCGGCGGATAGTCTGTTGGCTAACAAACAACCAGCAGAGCCAGCGCCGATAATGATATAGTCATATTCCTTGTTCATAGATTGATCGGTCTAGTGTCTTTAGTTATACTGCTAGATTATATAGCGATTAATTTTGACTCACTATTTTTTTTCAAATATATGAATACATATATATTAATTAATGTATACTACCAAATGATTTATTGTTTAGATAGGTTTAGAAATACTACCTAAAGTTAAGTCTAATAAGTTTTTTAAATATTTCGAAGGAGAGATTATATGTTAAAAAATAAATATGTTTTGATGCTCACTGCGCTACTAGCTTTCAGCTTTAGTTCTAGCGCAATGGCAGTTACAAAAATGAAAATACAATCTGTTATAGGAAGCAGCACCAGTGAAGTTGTGATGCTTAAAGAATTTGCAGCTAATGTTGCGACGTTGACTGATGGTAGAGTGTTGATGGAGATTGTACCTGGCGGTTCTGTTGTGCCTAATAATGATGTTTTAGATGCAGTAGACGCAGGTTTGCTTGATGGTGGATTTGCATGGACGCATTACTGGTCTGGCAAGCATCCAGCAGCGATGTTGTTTGGTTCTCCTGTTGCAGGTGCTGGTGTCGGTATTGATAATATCGCATGGGTTTCTTGGTTCCATAGTGCTGGTGGTAAAGAGCTTTATGATCAACTATGGGATGAAATGGGCATGAATATTCATGGCCTTATGTTGCAACCTGTTGGACCGGAAGCGCTTGGTTGGTTTAAAGAACCAATCAATAATATGGATGACTTCCGTAAGCTAAGATTCCGTACACCTCCTGGAATTCCAGGTCAAACCTACAAAGACATTGGTGTCGCTTCAGTAGCTATGGGTGGTGGAGATATTCTGCCTGCACTTGAGAAAGGTGTTATTGATGCAGCAGAGTGGTGCTGCCCTCAACCAGACAGAGACTTTGGTTTCCAGAAGGTTCTTAAGTACTACTACTTGCAAGGACTTCACCAAGTTGTTGTGAATGCTGACATGTATATCAATGGCGACGTTTGGGATAGCCTTTCTGAGACTGACCAAGCTGCAATAAATATTGCTGCAGACGCTTCATTGATTCGTTCAATGTCTAACCGTATCTACCAAAACGGTTTAGCTTTGAAAGACTTGACAGAGAATTGGGGTGTACAGCTGATGGATACTCCAGCTGATTACTTCCCTGCTTACATGAACGCTGCGAAGGATACGCTTGAAAAGAATGCTGCAGACAACGCCTTCTTTGCAGAAGTTTGGCAATCTCAGAAAGATTTTGCTAAGATTGCGGTGCCTTTCTGGGCTGGTTCGCAAGCATCAAATGCTAAGCTAGGTAAAGCGTTTGCTGATACTCTGAAGTAAAGATTCATCGCTATATTTGTAAACTAAGTTGCCAACAGTTAATACTGTTGGCAACTTTTTTTTTAAGTTTGATGGGGCTTTAGCTGGTGGCCAGTCTCCTGCCACCAGCAATGGCTTCTTGTTAGGTACAATACAGTTTGTTTTTATATATTTATTTAGTTATTCTCAACTCAATATATAAAATCTAATTGGGAGTTAGACCTATTAAAAGGTAAGATGATTTTTCATCACTTTTTTATTTAGCCAAAGGTATTCAATATGTCAGAAGAGGAAGATTATAGTCAGTTAGACACTACTGATGAAATGGTTGCTGAAGGGCGATCATACACTGGTGTTATGCCTGATGATATGCCCAAGTATATGGCTAAGACGATTCTTGGGATTGATCTTTTTAGCTTAAGAGTGGGACAGATAGCTTGTTGGCTTACTGTACCAGTGTTTGTTTCTATGTTTTATGAAGTGGTTGCGAGGCATTTCTTTAATGCCCCGACGATGTGGGCCTACGACATTAGTAGAATGTTTGCTGGCGCTATGTTTATGCTCGGAGCCGGTTATGCGCTTTCAAAAGGCGTGCATATTCGTGCTGACTTTATCTATCGTAATTGGTCTATCAGAATACAAGCCTCGGTTGATCTCGCTTTGTATCTATTGTTTTATTTTCCTGGATTAATCGGAGCTGTTTGGGCATGCTATAAGTACGCTCATAAATCTTGGTCACAAATGGAAAGAGGGATGGATACTGCCTGGATGCCACTCATGGGTCCAATCAAGACTGTTTTAGTAATAGGAATAGTGCTTCTATTGATACAAGGTGTATCAGAGGTGCTCAAGTGCGTGTATGCAGTTAAACATAGGAGATGGCCATGACTCCAGAAGTGCTAGGCATGATTTTAATTGCAGCAATGCTGTTTGCCATTTTTATCGGCTTTCCTATCTCCTTTACGTTAATCTTTTTAGGTGTTTTCTTTGGCTATCTTGGCTTCGGTAAATTAGTCTTTTATTTGATGACTTTTAACTTCTCTGCGAGCATGTTGGAGCAGACACTTGCGGCGATTCCTTTGTTTACCTTTATGGGTATTCTGATGGAGAAAGCAAACTTGATGGAGAGGCTATTCACATCCGTCCAGATGGCATTATCTAAAACCAAGGGGTCTTTATTTGTTGCAGTACTTTTCGTGTCAACTATATTTGGTGCGGCAACTGGAATTGTTGGGGCGTCGGTGACAATTCTTGGAATTATGTCAGCCAAAACAATGAATAGGGCGAAGTATGATGTGCGCTTGGCCGCTGGTTCAATTACTGCCGGTGGAACTCTAGGTATATTGATACCACCGAGCATTATGCTGGTTGTTATGGGGCCTATTTTAAATGTCCCAGTAACAGACTTGTTTGCTGCAGCAATCATGCCGGGTTTGATGTTGGCAGTTCTCTACACCGGCTATACGCTTATTAGGTGCCATCTAAATCCATCATTGGGCCCTGTTGTACCTGAGGAGCTTCGCCCAACATCAATGAAGCATGTTTGGATTGAGTTTTTTAAAGGGCTAGTTCCGCCGGTTCTCTTGGTGGGTTCATCGCTTGGAAGTATATTGTTTGGTCTCGCTACCCCTACTGAAGGCGCTGCTATGGGTGCTGTCGGTGCGATAATTTTAACGCTAGCCTATCGTAAATTAACTTTACAGTCTTTTAAAGATTCCTTGTTAAAGACCCTTGAAATTACCACGCTAATAATGGTTTTGGTTGCTGCTTCAAACTTTTTTGGCTCAGTATTTTCAAGGCTGGGAACGCCGACCATGGTAACTGAATGGTTGATGATGCTTGATTTGCCGCCAACGATTTTATTGTTGATGATTATGGCTTTTATATTCCTTTTGGCTTGGCCATTAGAGTGGGTGCCAATAGTTCTAATTATTATTCCAATTATTCTGCCTTTGATAGAGCAGCTAGGATTTAATCTGACTTGGTTTGGAATCCTAGTTGCAGTTAACCTGCAGACAGCCTGGCTTTCGCCGCCGGTTGCGTTGTCGGCATACTTTTTGAAAGGGGTGGCGCCTGATTGGGACTTGTCAGATATCTATAAGGGCATGATGCAATTCATGGTTATTCAGGTGGTTGGTTTATTTTTGATTATTATGTTTCCACAGATAGTTTTATGGCTACCTAATTATTTGTATGGGAATTAAATAGATTACCAATGGAGTTAGGTAGTCTTGATATTATCGACTATTGGTTTTCTGGGAGAAGTGAAAAGTATTGGTTTTCCTCGACACCGGAAATAGATAAAGAAATTAAGCGGCGTTATGAAAAGTTATGGCTAAGGGCTGCTGACGGACTTTATGATGAGTGGCAGAAATCTGCCGAAGGCTCCTTAGCGCTAGTCATAATATTAGATCAATTTCCTCTCAATATGTTCAGAGGTCAACCCAAAAGCTTTCAAACAGAGAAAAAGGCAGTAAAGATAGTCTTGAATGCAATTAGTCAGGGTTTTGATAAAAAATTAAGCAAAGACAAATTGCTTTTTTTATTCATGCCCTTGATGCATAGCGAAAATATGGAAGATCAAGATCTGCAGGTTAAGCTTTTTCAAAAATATAACTTCAACCTAGAATACTCAAAGCATCATAGAGATATAGTAAAAAGATTCGGGAGGTTCCCGCACAGGAATGCTACATTGGGCAGAAAGAGTACGGAGGCAGAAATAAAATACCTACTTTCTGATAGCGCTTTTAAAGGCTAAGACGCAAAAAGGTAAATAGAACGAGTATTGATTAGCTGATCACTCTCCCAGCGCGCTAAAGTGAGGTCTAACGTAATCAATATCACTAGTATGAACATACGAAGTTCGGATTTCAACTATTTCATTATGATAGGTATAGCCGGTACGGTCAATTCTTAAAAGCGGTGTGTCAATGTCGATGCCTAGGATTTTAGCCGTCTCCCCATTGGCTGGAACTGTCCTTATTTTTTCAGAGCAGTCTGTTATAAAGATATTGAATTTATTTTGGTATAGGTTATAAATTGTATTATTTCGATTGACATACATTTCCTCTGTCAGAGAAAGGAATTTAGCTACAGAAATAATAATCTTATCAACGATATAGAATTTATTTCTAAAACCTAGTTTGTTGTATATATGAAAAACGTTTCTGTTATCGGCGGGCAGATTAAGTATTTCTATTTCTGACTTGGTAGCTTTCTTCCTTTCAAAGGAAACAAGCTCAACATTAGGAATCACAGTCTCTTCACTGTTTCTAGGTACAAAATGAAAATATTTAAATTGAAAACTATTGGCATCATGCTCGAAAACAAAGGTTCCAAGACCCTGTTTACGAATCAATATCCCTTCATTCTCTAGAGCGCCGATCGCTTTTCTAACGGTGCCAATTGACACATTAAATAACTCTACTAGGGTTTTTTCATTAGGAATAAGTTGACCAGGTCTTAATATTTCTTGGTGAAGACAATTATAAAGTTCATCCCTGATCTGAAGCCACATAGGGGTTTGGCTATTGCGATCGATATCAAAATTAAGGTCGGTTATACTCATTTCTGGAAAAATTATTTATTTGTGTGGTTTCAGTATTACTTTAGCCGATGCCATTGTACCATTATGTAGTTTTTTGAAGGCTAAATTAGCATCTGACAGGGGAAGTTCGCTTATCCAGGACAAGTTGCCAAATCTACCTTCTTCAATTGCCTTTAGTGCAGATTTAAAATCTTTCATAGTGTATGTATAGCAACCAATCAACTTAATCTCTTGTAAGGTGAGTTTTCTTATATCAATCTCACTTGTCCAGTTTTGCAGACCAACATTAACAATAACGCCACCCGCTTTGATAGTTTTAAATGAAAGCGAGCTTGTTTTTTTACTGCCCACGCAGTCGATAACAACATCAAATGAATTATCGTTGATCGATTCAGTAAGGGGATTGGTCGGATCAATGCCGACATGCTCTTTTACACATAGATGACGAGACAGGTTGGTCTCTAAAACTTGCATTTTGACACCATAGGACTTTAGCAATAATGCTGTTAAAAGGCCAATTGCCCCTGCCCCAATAACCATAACCCGACATTCATTTATGGGTTGGTTTAATCCATTAATGGCTAGGTCAACAGCATGTATGACTGTCGCAGCAGGTTCAGTTAGGGCGATATGATTAGGGTTCATATCATTTGGCGCATCAATTAAACAACGCTCAGGTATAGCCATAAATTGCGCAAAAGCGCCTAGCCTAGTCATTCCAATCATATCTCTATCTGTGCATAGATTGTCACGACCTTGTAAGCAAAAATCACATTTACCGCAGGTAATCAATGGGTTGCCTGTAACCAATTGACCTTGTCTACTGCCTTCAACAATTTCTCCGCAAAATTCATGTCCCAGAATAAGGCCTGGCTTTCTTCTCGGATCTTTGCCGTGGTAGGCGTGCATGTCGGAGCCACAGATACCTACAGACTCAATGCGTAATAAAACGTCGTCATCGCGATCTTGTTGAGTAGATCGGTACTCAGGAACATAGGTCATTTCTTCGGGAGCGGTATAAACCACTGCTGCCATTGTATCCATCATTGCGCTGAAAAGCCTCCATCTAAGAATATTGTTTGGCCTGTAATATATGAATTAGCATCACTACATAGAAAGACACTGATGCCAAATAAGTCATCTTCTTCGCCGTTACGATTCATCATTGTTTTATCTGCTAAAACTTGTAACTTTTCAGGGTCTTGAAATAATGATTCAGTTAGCTTGGTATGAAAAAATCCCGGTGCAATAGCGTTAACAAGTATGCCGTGTTTAGAGTAGGCCTGGGCTAATGCGCGAGTCAGCTGCATCACTCCGCCCTTGCTTGCACCGTAGGGAATGCTATTGTCGAATGCTCGAAGGGACTGCAAGGAAGCAATATTAATAATTCTTCCCCAGCCACTTTCTTTCATCTTTTCAACAACCAATTGACTTAATTGGTAGGGCGCGGTTAAATTGATATCTATGGTTTTTTGCCAAGCATTGAGTGTCATTTCTTCAGCTGGAAGTCTGACATTTATACCGGCAGCGTTAATTAAAATATCTATTTTTTTTGACGCGCTGTAGATCTCAGATAGCATCTCTTCTAATTTATTGGAATTGGCAACATCAACTCGAAAAAATGCCGCTTGAGAGCCTAGCTCTTCTATCTCTTTTATGGTTTCATCTGCATTGTCATCTATGCTTGCAATCCAAACAAATGCCCCTGCACGGGCTAATGCTAATGCTATCATTTTACCAACACCACTGCTGCCACCGGTTACTAGGGCAATTTTATTGTCCAGTGAAAAATTAGCTAAATCCATATAATCTACTCCTGTACTGGGCTGCCCAAATCAAATGTTTCATTTGGAAAATATTTACTTAACCTGACATCTGAAGCCCTGGCATGCCCCTCCATCCCTTCCAATCTGGATATTCTCGAGGCAGTTTGAGCAATATGCCTTGTTGATTCTCGGTCCATTCTCTGCCATGTCAGTACTTTCAAAAATTTGTGTGCCGATAATCCACCTGAATAACGTCCAGCCCCTTTGGTGGGGAGTATATGGTTTGGCCCAGACGACTTGTCTCCAAAAGTGACGGTTGTCTCTTCACCTAAAAACAAAGATCCGTAGCAGGTTAAATTGTCTAGCCACCAATCAAGGTCTTGACACTGTACCTCTAGGTGTTCAGATGCATACTCGTCTGAAACACGAACAACTTCTTCACGAGAATCACACAATATAACTTCACCATAGTCACGCCAAGCACAATAAGCGGCGTCTTTAGCTGTTGGTGGAAGTTTGTCGATGTATTGAGGCACCAATTCCATTGTTTTTTCGGCCATCTCTTTAGATGTCGTAAACAGCCAGCCAGGTGATTCATGGCCGTGCTCCATTTGACCTACTAAGTCGATAGCGACAACGTCAGCATCGGCTGTCTCATCTGCAATAATAGCAACTTCAGAAGGGCCAGCGAAGACATCAATACCTACTTTACCGAATAGTGTTCTTTTTGCCTCAGCTACAAATTTGTTTCCAGGGCCAACAATTATGTCAGCCTTTTTACCTGTAAAGAGGCCGTAAGTCATACTGGCTATTGCCTGCACTCCACCCAATGTCATCATGTAATCAGCGCCAGCAGCTTTCATTGCATAGAGCACATAAGGATGAATACTTTTGCCTTTGTATGGCGTTGAACAGGCGATTATGCAAGGGACACCAGCGGCTTTTGCTGTGGCTATACTCATATAGGCTGAGGCGATATGAGCGTAACGTCCAGTAGGTACATAACACCCTGCAACATTTACCGGCAGCAATTTCTGCCCAGCCTCGACACCGTTATTTTTAGTATAGAACTCGGTAATAGAGTCACGCTGTGCTTTAGCAAAGTCATAAACCTGTTGACAAGCAAAATCAATATCATCTTTAACATTTTGAGGAACCTCAGCAGTGATTTTTTCAATTTCATCATCTGAAAGTAGAATGTCCCCAGTCCAATTATCAAGTTTGGCTGCATAATCACGTACAGCCTGCTCCCCTTCTTTTTCAATATTGTCTAGCATCTCGTTGACAACCTTTTGTGCTTCCAGAGTATTGGTTTCAGCACTCTTGTGAGCTTTTTTTAAGTATTCCATTTTTATCCTTTTTGTATTTAACTGTTAATTAATTTTAGTTTTAATTCCACTATCTTGCATTGATCATAATATTGATTCTGTTAGCTTACCAATCTCATCATAAAGTTCTTTTGATACAGCTATTTTTTTTGTTTTTTCACGCCATTTTCTTTTTTCTAGGCGTTTATTACCTGGCAGTCTCGTCGAGGGTTGCTCAAGTATGGCGCTTATAATTGTTTCCATACGTTCACTAAAAACGTCCCCAGAAAAGAAGCCTGGGTCTATCGCAATTATGAGTTGTCCTACTCCTGGTGAGTCGCCCTCTGAATCAAAAAACGAGCTCGCCTCAAAGCCGAAATTTGAGCCAGTAAGTGCCGCGCTAAGTATTTCTACCATCAAAGCTAAGGCGCTACCTTTGGCATCGCCAATTGGAAGCATGGCTCCTGCAAGAGCTTTTTTTGCATCGGTCGTTGGATTGCCTTGTTCGTCTATCGCCCAACCTTGAGGTATGCGCTCATTTTTTTGATTGGCCAACATCACTTTGCCGCGAGCTACTTTGCTTAAGCTTAAATCAACCACCAGTGGTGGAGCTTTACCACGAGGCGCAGAGAATGCAATCGGATTAGTGCCGAATAAAGCTTGAGATCCTCCCCATGGTGTGATTGCTTTAGGGGTATTGCCAAACATTAAACCTATCAGTCCAGACTCTGCTAGGCGTTCAACATGACGTCCAGCTTGCCCAAAATGATGTGAATGAGAAATACTGGCAACTGCGATGCCATATTTTTTACTGTAGCTGGCTACCTCTTTTATCGCTAATGAGAGAGCCGGATAGGCAAAACCATTTTTTGCGTCAATCCTAATAACAGCTCCATTACTGCTAACAATTATAGGTTTTGCATTGCCGTCAACCTTGCCGGAAGATAACTGTTGTATGTAGGAAGGTATGCGTGAAAGACCATGTCCGGATTGACCGTCAATCTCAGCGCAAATTAACGCATCAGCGACCTCTTTAGCATTTTCCGTCGATGTCTGGTGGTGTTGCAGAACATCAAATGCTAACTTCCATGCCTCATTTTCATCCAACTGTAGTGTGTTTTGCAATTGCTAACCCCTAAGGCGACTAATCCATCAATGTTAGGCACTCTCATATAAACGCGTTAATACAAACTCTTGATGGCCAAGTATCTCAGCAGCAGTCATTCTACCATTAGCAGTGCAGATCAGGTTTTCAAGTAATTTATCTCCTGCTTGGTCGAGGTTGATGTCTCGATTTAGTAGACCTGTTACATCAACATCAACGTGTTCAGACATTGTTCTAACTGTTCTCGGATTGGCACAAATTTTTATTACAGGGAGAATGGGGTTGCCGATGATATTTCCCTGTCCGGTAGGGAAAAAGTGCGCTACATAACCAGAGGCAGCACACAAAGTAACCATTTCAGCTGCTGCAGATGATGAGTCCATAAACCATAATCCTTTTCCAGTTGGCATTTCGGCCTTGTCCAATACACCATCGACTTGGCATTTTTTACCAATCTTTTGGATATTGCCAAGGGCTTTCTCTTCAATAGTAGTCAGACCGCCTTCAATATTTCCTTTAGTTGGCTGTGATTCAGATAGATCGTCCGTCTTAAATCTCTCTATCATGTCTTGGTAGCGATTAAACATAAACATAAACTGTTCAGCGACAGCCTTATTGGCGCATCTCGCTTCAACTAAATGTTCGCCACCGGTAATTTCTGATGTTTCGCCAAACAACAAAGTGCTGTTAATTTCATATAATTTATCGAATGCATTTCCAACGGCTGGATTTGAACCGAAACCCGACGTTGTGTCGGATTCACCACACTTGGTCGATACCCATAGCTCGCTAATATCGCAAGGCTCTCGCTGCAGGCCGCTAGCATAATGAACCATGTCGTAGGCTGCTTTAGAGGCGTCAGCAATGGTCTGGATGTCGCCTTTCTTCTCGATTGAGAAACCTTTGACCGGCTTCCCTGTT
Organism: uncultured Gammaproteobacteria bacterium; assembly: GCA_913047325.1. GTDB lineage: Bacteria > Pseudomonadota > Gammaproteobacteria > PS1 > Pseudothioglobaceae > Pseudothioglobus. The sequence goes on along the minus strand of CAJWTP010000006.1, from coordinate 1,626 downwards.
ACGGCAATACCGTCGACAATCTTTTGGGTCCAGCCCGGCTCAATGCCGATGACCACAACAGCTGCAACATTAGGGTTAGCGCCAGCACCAATCATTGTACGAAAGTGTAAGTCCAAGTCTTCGCCAAATTGCAATCTTCCGTATGGGTGGGGTAATGCGATAGTGCCTTTAATATTATTGGCAACGGCTTCACATGCCGCGTTTGATATATCGTCAACTGGCAGGATAACGACGTAATTACGAATACCTACTCGGTTATTATCACGACGAAATCCATAAATTTTTTGGTCTAATTTCATACTACCACCTTTTTGTTTTTACGTTATGTACATGTAAGTGATCGCCTGCGGATATATCTGAAATTGCGCGACCGATGTCGGTTCCGTATTTTATTACTGTGCTATCTTTTTTGAGTTCCCTTATAGCCACTTTATGTCCAATAGGGATGTCTTGGTTGATCTTGATATCGATTAACTTGTCCTGATCCATTATCCAGCCAGTTAATGTGTCATTAGTCTTAAGACCTTCAACGGTGACAACGCCTACAGAGTCATTCTCATCATGAACAATGAATTGAATCATGTCCTATTCTCCTATAAAAATAAACAATTCTGTTGTATACGTTAATTGTAAGTTTAACATATAAATTTAATGGAATATATTATATCATATATATGAATTAATAATTTAATTTATACATTTAAACCTTATAGAAATCAATATGACCAATTTACGATTCTCATTTAGATGATCTATTAATATCAATGTTAGTAAAAAACATATCCATTAATGCAAAGTAAGCATTTCCAATATAATATAAAAACGCCTATTTAGAAGGTCTCTATAATTTCAATATTGAAATTTATTTGGTTGGGTTAAACATATATGTCATCGAGGGAATTTAATACTACAAAAATGATACTTAAATTTGGTATTTTCAAAGTACCACTCATTTGGCTTTGTAGGCCAAAAGTTATCGAGCATACCGATGAAAGATTAGAGATTAGGATTGCATTAAGACGAAGAACCAAAAATCATCTAGGTAGTATGTATTTTGGCGCACTAGCAGTAGGTGCAGACGTCACAGGCGGTTTTCTTGCAATGGACCCTATTGCTGAGAGTGGACGCAATATTCACCTCATTTTCAAAGATTTCAAGGCCGATTTTCTCAAGCGTCCGGAGGGGGATGTCCATTTCTCCTGTAATGACGGTTTAGCTATAAGAGAGCTCGTAAAAAAGGCGATCGAGAGTGGCGAAAGACACAACTACAAAATGAACATAGAGGCAACTGTACCTTCGCTTTCAGATGAAGTGGTGGCGAGATTTGAGCTTACCTTGTCTTTAAAAGACAAAACCGTCTGAAAAAAAACTAGCCTTTTATTCTAGAAGTGTTGCGCCGGTCTCCATACGAATAACTTTTCCATCCTTTATTTGATGAAAGGCTAGTACTGCTTCACGAGATCCATCTGGAAAGCTCATTACTCCGTGGGTAACCATAGCATCATCATTTTCATAAAGACAGCGCGACTCATGAGTTACGAAGTCGTCGTTGTTCATAAGCATTGTAAACATCTCAATGGATTTTTCTCTATTCCATGTTGTACCATCCTGATGGCTAATAAATTC
>CAJWTP010000005.1 GCA_913047325.1 uncultured Gammaproteobacteria bacterium | reverse complement strand
TGGTTATCTTGGGCATATTCACTATAAGAAGAGCAGAGTTGGATTAAAGCAATCGATTGGTCATCTGTATCTGCTTTCGGGGCGTAGAATGTGATTTATTTGGCGCACGAACTTCAATCAGACGTGGCCCATTGTGATTCTGAGCGAGTTTGAGAGTTTCAGTCACAGCTTCCGGGTCTGCCCCAATGCGCCAAAACTGCATGCCGAAGGAATGGGCGATATGTTCGAAATCCGGTGGCGTCGGATTACACCCAACGACGGAAACGCCGCTCGCTTGCATTGACGTGGCAATCTCTTGATATCCGAAATTGTTCCAGATCAGGAATGTGATCGGTAGTTTTTCATCCACCGCGCACATCATTTCAGGTAGGCTGAATTGCGCCCCTCCATCACCGACAATGCATATGACCGGGGCATCCGGTTCAGCAATAGCGGCCCCGATTGCGGCAGGGATGCCATACCCCAGCGCCCCAAAGCCCGTTGCAGCGTTGAACCAGCCGCCTGGGCGGTCATGATCGTAGTAAAGATTGCCAGCATAGATCGGATAAACTGAATCGCCCACCATCAGGGCGTTGGGAACTGCCTCTCGCATAGCTTGCAGAAAGTCGCAAAGCGCGCGCATCTCAGGGCCAATTTCTTCGAAGGCCGCTATGCGGGCTGCTTCGGCGCGTAATGCGCCGGTATCTGTCGGGGTATAGCCTTCAAGGCCCGCAAGAAGGGCTTCAACAACCTCAACGGCATCACCTACAATTGCAAGTGCTGCTTCATGCCGGACCAATTGCTCAGGACAAAGGTCAATCCGGATCAGCGACGGCATAGTCACCATCGTGCCCGTGGCATACATATCGAAGTCGGTCTGGCCCAGCTCAGTGCCGATGGCCAGAACGACACCCGAGCTTTCGATCAGCTCCCGGACGGCTTTCAAGCTGGGGCTAGCCGGAACGCCGAGAGGGTGGCCGTGCATTAGCCCGCGCGCGTTCACCGTTTGCACCACCGGTGCACCTAGTGTTTCAGCCAGTTCCCGCAGCGGAGATGCCGCCCATTTCGCACCACCGCCAGCCAGGACCAACGGCGCTTTGGCCCCGGCCAGCAAGTCCACGGCTTTTCGGATCATATCTGGATCAAGTTCAGAACAGGCGGGTTGTTCTAACGCCCCGATAGGCTCCGAATACTTCGTCCCAGCGACATCCAATGGTATTTCTATATGCGTGGGGCCAGGGCGACCGGAATGAAATGGCTCAAAAGCCTGTTCCAAAGCGGGAAGCAAGCCTGCCGCATTCTTGATCCGCTCTGATTTTAACGCAACCGTTTGGACCATCGCTTGCTGATCGGGCAATTCATGCAGGTGCCCCAACCCCTTACCCAAGCTGGATTGCACGTTTACTCCTGAGATGACCAACATGGGTACGCTATCTGCGCGCGCCTGTCCCATCGCCGTCAGTGTGTTGTACAAACCTGGCCCAGTAATGACAAAGGCAACACCGGGTTTACCAGATGTCCGTGCATAACCGTCAGCCATGAATCCCGCGCCCTGTTCGTGTCTGGGTGTTACATGACGAATGCCAGACATCGCAAGCCCGCGATAAAGCTCAACCGTATGGACACCGGGAATGCCAAACACTGTGTCTACATTGCGTTTGACCAACTGGGAAACCAGCGCCTCTCCGATACTTGTCATGCAGTCTCCAATGCCAGAGCGTACGAGTGGGCAACAATGCGGTCGCAGGCTTCGGAAAATACCGCATCTTCAATCGTCAATGCGACACGTACCCAATTTTCCAGCACGTCTCCAAAGGAGCTTCCAGGCATGACGGCGACATTCCCGTGTTCTAGCAGATGAAGCGCGTAATCGTCACCGTTCATACCGGTTGCCGAGACATCGACCATAACAAACATCCCGGCCTGTGGCCGATGCATATGAAGCGATGTTTCCCTCGACAGTCTGCTCCAAAGCTGATCAGCGCGTGCGGCAAATCGCTTGGCCATTTCTGCGGCAATGCTTGATCCGTCACGAATGGCTCTTTCCGTCATATCCGCAATAAACGGTTGATTGCCGAACAGCATCGCCTCAGACAGTGGCAGCAACGCCTTGGTAAAAGCACACGGACCAACACACCAACCGCTCCGGAAACCAGGAGCAGCGTGCGATTTCGAAATTGAAGAAACCACAATCACCCGATCAGCCACCTCGGGCCTGGACAGCGGCGAAGAAAACTTGGCGCCATCAAAAACCAGCTCCGAGTAGACTTCATCGGAAACAATCCACAAATCATGCGCAATCGCCAACGCGCCAATCGCCTCTATTTCGGCGTCGGTAAGAATTGAACCGGTAGGGTTGTGAGGTGTGGTCAGCAAAATTGCGGAGGTTTTGGGACTGATACGTTCCGCAATGTCTTGTGCTGCAATGCGGAAACCATTTTCCGGCCTCAAAGGCACAGGCACCACATCAGCTCCGCTGGCGCGAATGACGCCTTCGTATGTGGCATACATTGGGTCTCCGACCAGAACTTCACACCCGGATTCTGCAACCCCCATAAGCACTGTGAATAGCGCGGTTTGTGCGCCCGGAAAGCACAGGACTTGATCATCGGTGATTGGCCTTTGAGACCTGTGTGCATAGCGCTTAGCCAATGCATTTCTTAGTCCGGTCTCTCCTGCGCCGCTGGAATAAGTCGTGCGCCCATTGCGCATGGCGTCATACGCCGCTTCCACAAGTTCCGGCGGCGTTGGAACATCCGGTTCGCCAATTGTCATCTCGATGATATCGCGCCCATGTGCGGCCAATTCCTTGGCCTTTAGATGGAGTTCCCATTTGGCGTCGCCCAGACCCGCCAGACGTTGAGTGATTGCTGTTTCTTTCATGGCTGCCCCTAGCGTAAGTTGAAGTTAAAAAAATAAAAAAAAGTGACAGTATTGGCAGGAGTTTTTTAATATTAAGATTATAACCCACAAAGTCTGAATAAATATGTGAAGGATAGTTAGTAATTTAATGGTAAATAACTAATCTAAATGTGAGTACTATTATGAGTACAAAATATTATAATGTTTTTTTATTATATAAATATCAATGACTTACAAGTATGATTTGGATACAGGTCAAGGAGCTAAATTAAATAATCAAGACATCTCCGGATGTCTTTTTTTATGTCTTTAAAGTTTCAAAAAGGACTAGTAATTACGCTTAACATCGGAATCTTTGTAGAGAATTTGAGCAAGATTCTCGTTCGCAATCCTGCGCTGGGCAACGGTATTAGGATCCATGTCATATTTCGGTCTGTCCAAGGTCATGTCGTCGGGGTCGCTCCTTTGTTTTCCGCGAACATGGGTCCAGATATTCCTCCCTACTACCTGTTTAATGTTCGGAGGCATGTATGACTGGAGCGCAAAGCCGACTCTCCTGTTATTACTCCTGTTAGGCTTCGAGGCGTGGATAACAGTTCCGCTATGGATTGACATCTCGCCCGGCTCTAATATCAGGTCGACCGCCGAGGATTCGTCAACATCCATGATTGCTTGTCCGCGGGTAAGGATATTGTTCTTTTCAAAGGTATCTTCATGGCTGCGGATTTCTTGTATGTGCGAGCCTGGAATCATCGACATGCAGCCAGTCTCGGTATTGCTGGCTGAGAGTGAGATCCAGGGGGTAGCAAACCGGTTATCGTTCATCCCCATGTAGGTCGCGTCCTGGTGCCATGAAACGTAGTGCTTGGAGGAGGGCTCCTTGATGAACATTACCGTTGCCCAGAGTGCAAGATCCGGTCCCAGTATATCCTCCATGGCATCGACTACAGTCCTGTTGTGAACTAGCCTATCAAGGAAGCTAAACGAGAGATGGAGGTTATTGCGGCTCTCAGCATGTATCTCCTTAGGGTAGAGTCTCTCAGCTTCCTCAATCTTGGCTGCAATAGCCAGAGCCTCATCCTCAGGAATCACTCGTATCGGGAAAACAAAGCCCTCATCATGGTACTGTTCGATTTGCTCTTTGGTCAACACTTTTGGCATGCTCGCATTGTAATACAAATAATCCAGCCTTTTTCAAAAAAAACTCCAAAAAGATGTGCATATTATTTTTTGTCAGTTAGTTAGCTTATTTTGCACTAGTCAATATGTATACAAAATATATTACAAATATAACTTTACTATGTAATAAATATGTATTATAATTTGTATACAAAAAATAAATAGAAATCAAATCAATGGGTAAATACGTAACCAAAACGCGCAAGCTGGATGAAAAAAGGGTGGTCAGCGTGCGCATCAGAAGGGCGCTCTTTGAATCCTTCAAGGGCGCATCTAAGGCGGCACAAAAGCACGGCTACAGCATGTCGCTTGCCGGCGTCTTTGAAAGCGCATTAGAAGATGCGATACAGGAGTGGCAGAAGGACTATGAGGTGCCATTAAAGGGTGGCTCTTCTCGCTCAAATGTAGGAAAGACGCGGAAAAAATCAAAACCAAACAAGGAGGAGGGGTAGATGTCAAAAGTCAAATCAAAAGAAATAGAGAATATCGATGTTGTCGAAGAGAATCTGTTTCCAGAACAAATGGAGCTTCCATTTGGTGAGAGTAATGAAAGCAATGATCGTTTTGTCGACAACAAGGTAGCAAAAATGGTTCATGGTCATCTCGACAAGGCCGATACAGCTCTAAAGTGGCTAAAGGATTTTAATGCCCATGTCAGGTCGACAGACCCATTCTACAATGCCGATCAAAACAAGGTTTAGATGCACCAACTTGGCAAACTCAGGATTGCTCTTCTAGCAATCACGCTGACCGGTTGTTTTGGAGGAGGGAGTTCAAGCGTTGTTGTCACCTCAACAGACAGGACGCTGGACAATGGCACGACGCTGACTTACAGCTCATCTAACGCAACAGCATTGGCAGATACCAGCGAGTTTCAATATTTCAACTACTCAGGCGCTGCCAGCAGCCAAAACCCGCTCAAAGTAATCAATGCCCACAAAGCCTACGGCTACGGCCTGACAGGCTCAGGAGAGACAATCGCCATCATCGACACCGGTTTCAGTACCAGCCACAATGAACTTGACTCCAAAACCATCACCCAGTATGGAACTCAAACGGCTGCGACTGGCGACAATGCTACTGATGATCATGGCTTGATCGTGGCAAGTGTAGCGACTGGAGAGGATGACGGTAGCGGCATGCAAGGCGTTGCCCCAGCGGCGAATCTGCATTGGGCAAGCTACGATCAGCGCAACGGCAACACCTACTATCCAACTCACTGGGCCAATGCCACCGACAATGCCAGCTCAGCGGTAGTTCAAAACAACAGCTGGGGAGTAGACTACCAAATAGATTCACTTCAGTCAGATATCACTTCCAATGGCTGGAGCAATGCTTACGGCATAGGGCAAAAGTTCAATTCCAGCGGCTACACTGCAAATGAAGCTTCAGCTACTTCATATATTACCGCACTCAACAATTTCCAGGACCACGGCGTCATAGTCTATGCGCTCTCGAATAACACATCCTTTACCAATGCCGATTTCCAGGCCGCGCTGCCGGAACTGTTTTCTCAGCTCGAGGAAGCCTGGATAACGGCCGTTAATGTCGAGATTACCGGTTCCTCCGGCAACGAAACCTACACCAGGAAATCCGCCCCCTGCGGGTCCACTGCAAAATACTGCCTAGGGGCCGACGGCTATCAGGTTGTTGGAGCCGCCTATGACAACTCCAATACCAGCAGTTACTGGGCTGGCATCTCTGGCACATCGGTTGTTGCCCCGCAGATCTCCGGCGCTGTGGCGCTCCTGGCGGAGGCTTTCCCGAACCACACGCCTGCCCAGCTGACCGACAGGCTCCTGGCATCAGCCGACAATTCATTCTTTAGCCATGACGCTGCGGTGACTTTCGGTAACGGAGTAGAGCACGGCTATGACGATGAGTTTGGGCACGGTATTATGGACATCTATGCCGCCCTTAACCCGATCACTAGCTCGGCCTATACGAGGGTATATACCGGCAGCTCATCAGATAGCGATGACTCCTACCAGTTGCAGAACTCGAAGCTCTTCACCTCAAGCGCGCTAGGCAACTCAGTGCTAAGAGGTCTTGTCGGAGAGAACGGCTACACCTATGACGACCTCGGTGGCGGCTTCAGGTATGACATGAGTTATCACATCAGTCGGCTAAAAAATACGAGTTCCAAGATCGACCTTGCCTCTGAACTTAGCAATCTGAGCAAAATATCAAGCATCAATCATGCAAATAGGAATTCCTCTGCCAGACTAAACGCTTCAATAAGTCTTGGTAACAATCCATTGCCAATAGACGACTTCTATGACTCGGCCATCTCTTCGATTGACTTATCTGAATACGAAACAAGCTATCTCAGTTCAGACAGCGCTGGTATTGGTGTTGGTGCAAGCTACAGACTCTCAGACGCTGTGCTGTCGTTTGGCGCGGCAATGCCGATCGAGAATTATTCTGGACAGGTGCTTGGTTCAAACAAAACCCTGGTCAGCTCGATAGCATATGGCGACCCACAGAATGGTTCAATTTCATTGATGGCAGGCCTAACAAGGGAAGAGGGAGCGCTGCTTGGTTCCAAAGGGTTTAACGCTTTCTCGCTCTCCGGGGCCGAAACAATGACAAAATTTAGCACTCTAAAGGTTCAAAAACAGCTTCTGGATAAGTTTTTACTGATTGGTCTGGCGAGTGTCGCAAAGAGCGACATGACAAGTCCAAATAACAGTTTTGTCGGCCCCGCAACTGACGTCAAGTCGTCCAGCCTTGTGCTTCTTGCCAGCGTAAAGGACCTCACAGACAGTGACGAGTTCACACTATTTGTCTCCCAGCCAAATAGGGTCAATGACGGTTCGCTTGCGATAAAGCTCCCTAGTCTGGCAGACCACTCTAGAAATATCAGCTATAGCACCAAGAATGTCGACCTTGAGCCAAACGGCAGACAGCTAAATTACGGTTTTTCCTATAAAAAGGATCTAAAGGATGATTTAACCCTGGCCCTCAAACACACCATAGCTAACAATCAAAATCACTCAATAGACTCAAAAATTGTTCACTCAAGTTATCTCGGGATGGCCTATAAAGATATAAAATTAGGGTTTGTGACATCGTCAGACAACCCGAAACTAGATGCTGAACTCACTTACTCGTACAGCTTTTAAACTAGCAACCAAAATATCCTGCCTTGCATTGGTTGTGTTCATTGCTTCCTGTTTAACTCCAAACATTGATGCGCCGAGCGAAACAGATAAGCAAACCTTTATTGAGATTACAGACAGCACCATCAAGCCTTCAGTTGAGACGACGATAGAAATCCCTCTTGAATCTGCTCTTGAAACAACTATCGAAACAACCATTGAAACAACTATCGAAACTCTTCCTGAAACTTCTGACGAAACGCTTAGCGAAGCTATCATCGAAAGTTCCTGTATTGCTGGGGAAACGGATTGTCATCGCTTTGATTATTCAACCCCAGTTGGATTCCTGAACTCCGTCGTCAATCACGCTCACAAGAACTCCATGGTAGTTCCTATTGAGATCCTCTCCAACCTCACCATCGATGCCTTCATCCAGGTCGAATCGCTGGAGCAGGCTGAGGAGATAATTGAGCTGAACCCTGAACACATTCTCATTATTGGGCAACGCATCATTAAGAAAGACATGCCCTATGAGTGGCTCTTCGCCGCCGAACAGGCCTTCCTGCGGAGCTGGAACAATCTGGTCAGATAGATTTTTTTGGACTTTTCGGAGACCATAAAAAAGGGGCGGCGATCAGTCTTCAATCAGGAGAATTTTTTTTTGAAAAACAGTTTGCAATGTATAGTTCAAAATGATATACTTCAATCGTCTTAAACATGTATTCTCCTTCTATTAGATATAGATAAGACACCCGCTTTTTTGCAGAAGTAGGAATAAAGGCGCATCGGCGCCTTTATTTTTTTTGGGCTTTGCAGAGGCCACAGAGAAAGGCGCTGATGACTTCGGTTTCCAATCTAGTGCTATAATGAATTGCAATTCACTCCCAACCTTGTTGTGAATAAACGACTCCAAAAAGAAAATGGCAAGAGGGCAAAAATCTTTCAAGCACGACAACAATATCGCCCTCGTCAGCGACGATGAAACCTATATGATGATAATGCTCTACACCTATCAGCACAAGAGCCTGGAGCATCTGGCGCGCAAGTTCAACGTCAGCTATCCCGTCGCCAAGGAGATCATCATTCGCAGCCGTTGCGGCGGCGCCTGCGGTTGACATGAAAAAAACCGCTGCGAGCCCGGTGATGAAAAGATACCGCTCTGCAGTGCAACGATCCCTTTTTGGAATATAGCACATTATGGAACCCCAGGACGTCGTCGCGGCGATAATCAGGAAAGACGGCATGTATCTGATTGCCCAACGTAACAGGGATAAATACATGGGCCTGAGATGGGAGTTCCCCGGCGGCAAGGTCGAGCCCGGTGAAAGTTTCCGCGAGGCGCTCTCGAGAGAGATCAAGGAGGAGCTGAACATTGTAATCGAGGTCCATGAAAAGCTTGCGCAGGAGAGTTACAAGGACGACCGGATCGACGTCAACCTGCACTACTATCTATGCACCTGGAAAAGCGGCGACACCAGGCTTAACGAGCATGAAAGCATCGCCTGGGTGGCGAAGAGGGATTTTGACAAGTACGATTTCGTCGAGGGCGACGGCAATGTTTTGTCGCTGCTTTAAAATGATGAATGCTATTTAATACATAAAAAAAAGACATCTCAGGATGTCTTTTTTTTGCCTGAAATTCCCAGAACATCACTAAGGCATCTCCGGATGTCTTTTGTATTTCTATAATTGACAACTATAAAAAAAAAATGTAACCTGTGTAGCACATATCTCAATGTAAGTTTAATTGGAAAAAGGCTTGGAAACAAGAAATTGTTGAACCTCTTAATTTATATTATGAGTTTCAGCGAGTGGCGTGATACTATCACATTAAACGGAAATCAAAAATCAATGTGTGTATTACATTTGATAAATGATAAAGGAGTAATTTATGAAAATAGGAAGATTTAGTAGACTATTGTTTATAACATTATGTAGCTTTCTTTTGTCTGGACAAGTACTGGCAGACAAAATAAAAGTCGCAGGTATATATACCCAACCATTGCAACAAAAATGGGATGCAAGATTGCATCTAGCGTTACAAGCGGCAACGGATGCAGGTGAAATTGAATATGTGTTTTCAGAAAAAGTTTCAAATACTGATTATGTTCGAGTTTTACGTGAATATTCTGAAAGTGGAGTGGACCTTGTAGTTGGTGAGGCTTTTGGCATTAGCGCTGAGGCTAGAAAAGTAGCAGATGACTATCCAAACATAGCATATCTAATGGGAGATCCTGGTAGTGGTTATGGTGGTGAACATGGTAGCAATTTTTCAGTATTTGATAATTATATTCATGAGCCTTGCTATTTGATGGGGATTATTGCTGGAGGCATGACTGAAACTAATAAAATTGGTATGGTTGGCGGTTATGCAATTGGTGAAGTAAACCGTTTGTTCCACGCGTTTATGGCTGGTGCAAGGTCAGTTAACCCTGATGTTGAGTTTAAAGTTAGCTTTATTGGCTCTTGGTATGATCCACCGAAAGCAAAAGAAGCTGCATTTGCTCAAATAGAAGCAGGTGTTGATGTCTTATATGCAGAACGTGCTGGTGTAACAGATGCTGCAAGAGACAAAGGTATACTTGCATTTGGTAATGTTAATGACATGAATCAAGAGGAAAACGGCACAGATGTCGTGGTCACATCTGCTTTATGGCATATGGAAAACGCAATTGATCATGCAATCTCCCGTGTTAAAGCTGGTACCTTCGAAGCAGAGGATTACAAAGAATGGACCATGATGCAAAAAGGCGGATCTTCTTTAGCACCTTACTATGAGTTTGATAGTAGGATTGCAAGTGATGTTAAAGCTAAAGTAGCATCAATGTCTAGAAAAATCCTAGGCGGTAGTCTTGTAGTTGAAATTAATGACGACGAGCCAAAATCAACTTACTAAAACTATCAGATGAAGAAGTTACAATTTTCCAAAATTTGCAAGAATTTTGGTTCTGTTGTAGCGAATGACAATATTTCACTCTCACTAGGTGAGGGTGAAATATTATCTGTGTTGGGTGAAAATGGTGCAGGTAAGACCACATTAATGAATATACTCTTTGGACACTATATTAGTGACAAAGGGTTTATCGAAGTTGAGGGTCAAAGATTAACACCAGGCTCAACAAGAGCTTCACTAGATGCTGGAATTGGCATGGTTCACCAGCATTTCACGTTAGCGGATAATCTTACTGTTTTAGAAAATATTATTCTTGGCACCGAGCCTTTAACTAGACTTTGGAGTCAAAAAAAACAAGCGTACAAAAAACTTAAAGCACTATCAAAGCGCTTCGGCTTGTTAATTAATCCAGATGCTAAAGTAGCCGATTTAACGGTTGGCGAAAAACAGCGAGTTGAAATAATAAAAGCACTCTATCGTGATGCAAGTATTTTGATACTTGATGAACCGACTGCAGTTCTCACTCCGCAAGAGACTACACAGCTTTTCAAAGTGCTCAAGGAAATGGTAAATGCTGGTTTATCAATAATGTTTATATCGCACAAATTACATGAAATTTTAGAAATTAGTGATCGAATTGTAGTTCTACGTGACGGCAAATTAGTAGGTGAAGTAGTCACTAAAGATGCAAGTAAGGAATCTCTCGCAGAAATGATGGTTGGACACACAGTTACACGGCCAGCGTATGAAAAATTGAAAATCGGTAAGGCGGTCGTAGAGTTTAATAATGTATGTTTAAATGCGAGCGAAGGCTCGACTGCGCTTTCTAATATAAACCTTAAAATACATGAAAAAGAAATTATTGGTCTGGCGGGAGTTGCAGGTAATGGTCAAGCTGGACTAGCTTCAATTTTACAAGGATTGGCCTGTCCAAGCTCTGGGGAATTTAAGCTGTTTGGAGAGAGTTTAGTTAAATATGATCCCTGTTTTCTTACAGAATCTGGAGTCGCACGGATTCCAGAAGACCGCACAAATGAGGGCATTATAGGAGAAATGGAACTATGGGAAAATTTCCTTGGTGAGCAATTGCGCTCTAAAGCCAAATCAGGATTTATTATCGACAAAAAGCAGGCAGTCAGTAATGCTGAAAAATTAATTCAAGAATACGATATTCGTTGTGAAGGCCCATTTGCATCTACTAGATTGTTGTCTGGCGGCAATATTCAGAAGTTAATCCTTGCAAGAAGTTTATCGAATAACCCACGTTTTATAATTGCAAATAAGCCTGCAAGAGGCCTAGACGAAGGCGCTATCAGTTTTGTACAGCAGCAAATAATAGATGCTAAAACACAAGGTGCTGGGGTATTGCTAATTAGTGAAGACTTGGATGAAATTTTTGAATTGTCTGACCGTATTGCAGTGATATTTGAAGGGAAATTACAAGGACCTTTTGATAGTAATACAGTCAATATAAATCAAGTCGGCCTTATGATGAGCGGTGAAGTGAAAGCGGAAAGTTTGCATGAGGCTTAAAACAAGAAGAGATGCGCCTGTATGGTTAATTGCATTACTGCCCATACTTTCTATTGGGGTTGCTTTTATTATTGGCGCCTTTTTTATAATTTGGGCAGGTGAATCTCCAATTACTGCTTATATAGCTTTAATTAAAGGTTCTTTAGGTTCAACTTTTGCAATTACTGAATCCTTGGCAAGGGCAACCCCGTTAATTTTTACAGGTTTAGCTGCTGCCGTTGCATTTCGAGCTAAATTTTGGAATATTGGCGCAGAGGGGCAATTATATTGTGGCGCTATGGCTGCAACATTAGTTGGTACTGGGGTGATTGATCTGCCTGCGCCGATCATGATACCAATGTTGTTTATTGCAGGTGCTTTGGGGGGTTGTTTAATTTTGTTGGTGCCAGTTGTTCTTAAAACCCATATGAAAGTGGATGAAGTGGTAACTACCCTGTTACTGAATTTTGTAATTTTACTATTTGTGAATATGTTGCTTGAAGGGCCTTGGAAGGACCCTATGGCTATGGGATGGCCTCAGGCTGCACGAATTATTGATAATGGCGTTTTGCCAACTATCGTTGCTAAGAGTAGATTGCATTTTGGAATCATTATTGCCCTAGTAATGTCAGTTGTAATGTGGGCTATACTTCGCTTTACGGTTTGGGGGTATGAAATACGAGCGGTTGGATACAACCAGCAAGCCTCAACTTTTTTTGGGATATCGATCAATAAATCAGTATTGATGGTAGCCCTTTTTAGTGGTGGACTGGCAGGTATGGCAGGAGTTAGCGAGGTTGCGGGACTAAAAGGCTATTTAACTTTAACTTTGTCGCCAGGCTTTGGTTATACGGGAATAGCAGTTGCAATGCTTGCACAATTGCATCCTATTGGAGTAATTGTCTCAGCTATATTTCTAGCGTCAATTTATGTCGGTGCTGATGCGATGAGTCGAACGGTAAACATACCTAACTATATTGCAGATATTTTAGTTGCCATATCTTTATTATCGGTTCTAGTTGGAGCTATGCTGGCACGATTCCGTATTGTATGGGGTAAATAATTATGATGGAATTATTTGAAATGATGTTGACAGCGGGTTTATGGGCATCTGTAATAAGGATTGCAACCCCATTAATTTTTGCTACATTGGGTGAGTTGATTTGTGAGCGAGCAGGAGTATTGAATCTAGGAATTGAAGGCATAATGACAATTGGGGCAATGGCCGGCTGGATATGGGTTTATCAAGGTGGAGAGCTATGGGGCGGGGTAGTATTTGTTGCTATAGTGGGAATGCTATTTGGCTTTCTGCATAGCATATTAGTGGTCTATCTTGGATTGTCTCAACATGTTAGCGGAATCGGAATTACCTTGCTAGCCTCGTCCATTAGTTATTATGCATATACAATGCTGATACCATTCAGTACTACGCCACCCAAAATTGTACCATTCAGCGCGTTTGAAGTGCCAGTGCTATCTTCAATTCCAATTATTGGAGAGGCTTTCTTTAACCAATCCGCATTAACGTATTTAGCATACATATTGGTAATAGTCACTTTCTATGTGCTTTATAAAATGCCAATTGGTTTAACAATTAGAATGGCAGGAGAAAATCCAGTTGCTAATGAGGCCCAAGGTATTAATGTATTATTAATTCGCACTGGTGCAGTCATGGCTGGAAGTGCTTTGATGGCGATTGGAGGTGCATTTTTAACTATGTCCGCATTTGATGCTTTTTATTTTGGTATGATTAACGGCAGAGGCTGGATCTGCATCGCGCTGGTTATTTTTGCGTCTTGGAGGCCTGGTAAAGCCTTCTTGGGGGCAATTTTATTTGCATTATTTGAAGCATTACAAATTAGGGCGCAATTAATAGGCGCAGATGTTATTCCATATCAAATTTTTTCTATGATGCCATACTTTCTCAGCATAGTTGCGATGATGCTTGTTGCACGAAGAGCCGCCTATCCTAAGGCATTATTAGTACCATTTAGACAAGGAGATCGTATCTAATGTTTGACTTACTTATAAAAAACGCCAATCTTCCGGATGGTCGTGAGAATGTTGATATCGCTATTCAAAATAAAAAAATAGTAGCCGTTGAAAAAAACATCGCTGGCGATGCAGCAAATAGTATTGATGCGACAGATAAACTAGTTTCTCCGGGGCATGTGGATAGCCATTTTCATTTGGATGCTACTCTAACCTTAGGCCAGCCACGTTTTAATGAAAGTGGCACTTTACTTGAAGGTATTCAACTATGGGACGAACTGAAACCGCATTTAACTATAGAGCTTATAAAAAAACGCGCCCGTAAACTATGTCATTGGGCAATCGCAAATGGCTGTTTGGCAATTCGCAGTCATGTAGATATAAGTGACGATCGATTGTTAGCAGTTGAAGCGCTATTAGAGTTACGTAAAGAAATGCGGAATTGGATAGATATTCAACTAGTTGCATTTCCACAAAATGGATATTTGCGCTATAAAAACTCTATTGAAAACCTTGATAGGGCATTAAAAAAAGGTGTAGAAGTTGTTGGCGGTATTCCACACTTTGAGCGCACTATGAACGAAGGCTCTTTGTCTATTAAATTGTTATGTGAGATAGCGGCAAAACATGGATTATTAGTTGATATGCATTGTGATGAATCTGATGACCCAATGTCTAGACATGTTGAAACGTTGGCGTTTGAAGCACAACGCTTGGGTTTGCAGGGCAGAGTTACGGGTTCACACTTAACATCCATGCACTCAATGGATAATTATTACGTGAGCAAATTAATGCCATTATTGCGAGATGCTGACTTACAAGTTGTAGCCAACCCATTAATAAATATTACCCTACAAGGTCGCCATGATCTCTATCCTAAGCGCAGAGGAATGACACGAGTTAAAGAGTTGTTAGATAGTAATATTAATGTTGCTTTTGGACATGACTGTGTAATGGACCCATGGTATAGCCTTGGGAAGCATGATATGTTAGAGGTTGCTAATATGGGATTGCATGTTGGACAAATGACAGGCGTGCAGCAAATGCACCAAATATTTCAAACTATTACCAGTAATGGCGCCAAAGTAATGCAACTAGATAATTACGGTATTGAAGTTGGTTGCAATGCTGATTTGGTAGTTCATCAAGCCAGTAATCCAATTGAAGCGATACGCTTATGCAATGCACGTTTGTTTGTAATTCGTAATGGGCAAGTTATTGCAAAGGCTAACCCAATACAAAGCGAACTATTATTAGATACAAAAGAAGTAACGAGTGTTATAGATTGGACTCTCTAAGAATGTTAAAAACAACAACAAGTTATAGACCTAGTTTTACGCAGTGTTGGCTTAAATCCTTAGTTAATGGGAGCATGAAAAATGATAAAAAATAATCCTAAATATTATGATGCACACTGGATGCCATTTACCGGAAATAGGGAATTTAAAGCAAATCCACGCATCATAGTCTCGGCTAAAGACAGCTATTATATAGATGATAAAGGCAGGAAAATATTTGACGGTCTTTCGGGGCTGTGGACTTGTGGAGCTGGCCATTCACGTCCTGAAATCGTGGAAGCGGTAAGTAAACAAATTGACACCCTAGATTACTCCCCGGCATTTCAATTTGGACATAACAAATCGTTTGAATTAGCAAATAGAATTATTGAACTTACTCCAAAAGATCTAGACCGTGTTTTTTTTACGTGTTCTGGCTCAGAGGCGGTAGATAGTTCCCTTAAAATTGCTCGAGCTTACTGGAGACATAAGGGAAGGGTCGGTAAAACTCGTTTGATTGGAAGAATAAAGGGCTATCATGGAGTTAATTTTGGGGGGATCAGTGTTGGTGGTATTGGTCCAAATAGAGAGATGTTTGGACAAGGCATTGAAGCTGATCATTTAACAACCACCTTGTTACCAGAAAACTTATTTAGCAAAGGGCAACCTCAAGTTGGAGATCATTTAGCAGATGAATTATTAAATAAAATAGCATTGCATGGGGCTTCTAATATTGCCGCAGTAATTGTAGAACCAATGGCTGGTTCTGCAGGAGTAATACCACCTCCTATAGGTTATCTTAATAGGCTACGTAAAATCTGTGATTCTAATGATATTTTATTAATCTTTGATGAAGTGATAACCGCTTTTGGCCGCATGGGCGCGAAGACAGGGGCTGAAGCATTTGGCGTTACTCCAGATATAATTACTTTTGCAAAACAAGTTAGTAATGGCAGTCAACCGCTAGGTGGTGTAGTGGTTAACAAAAATATTTATGAAACTTTTATGGATACTAAAGCACCAAATTATATGGTTGAATTAATGCATGGTTATACATATTCTGCGCACCCGGTGGCTTGTGCTGCATCGATTGCAAGTTTAGATATATTACAGAATGATAATTTGGTAGAGCGAGTGCAACAAATGAGCCCAATATTTGAACAAGAACTTCATAGCCTTAAAGGTTTACAACATGTTGCGGATATTCGTAATTATGGATTGGCTGGTGGAATTACTATTGAGGCTGCTAAAGATCAACCCGCATTACGACCTTACCAAATAGCAATGAAATGTTGGGATAAAGGTTTTTATGTGCGATATGGTGGAGATACCATTCAATTAGGCCTGCCATTTATCGTATCGGAACAAGAAATAAAGGATGTTGTTGGTGTAATATCTGACTCGATTAAAGAATTACAATAAAAGAGAAAGAGGGAATGAAAGTAATAGAGCACCTTGTTAATGGTGAAATTGTATCAATGGGTGACCCTACTCAAGATGTATTTAATCCATCTACTGGAGAGGTCAGCAAGCAAGTAGCGCTAGCTACAAAAACTACTGTTGAAAAAGCTATAACTGCTGCGCAGGATGCTTTTCCAGCGTGGCGAGCAACGCCGCCACTTAAACGCGCTAGAATTATGTTTCGTTTTAAAGAATTGTTAGAGAAAAATATTAATAAAATAGCACAATTAATTGGAGAAGAGCATGGAAAAATTGCACACGATGCGCTTGGTGAAGTAACTCGAGGTATCGAGAATGTTGAATATGCTTGCTATGCGCCAGAACTACTAAAAGGAGAACACAGTAAAAATATTGGAACCAATATTGATTCATGGAGTGAGTTTCAACCTTTAGGAGTTGTTGCGGGAATCACTCCCTTTAATTTTCCAGCAATGGTGCCATTATGGATGTATCCGATGGCAATAGTTTGTGGCAATTGTTTTGTATTAAAACCATCAGAAAGAGATCCTTCGGCAGCATTGTTTGTAGCTCAATTATTATATGAAGCGGGTTTACCAAAAGGGGTGCTAAATGTAGTTAATGGCGGTAAGGAGGCAGTAGATACTTTACTGACTGATGAAAGAGTACAAGCTGTAAGTTTTGTTGGATCGACTGCTATTGCAAAATACGTTTACAATACTGCTACTGAGCATGACAAGAGGTGTCAAGCACTCGGAGGAGCTAAAAATCACGCTATTGTAATGCAAGATGCAGAAATGGAGAATACAGTGAATGCTTTAATAGGTGCTGCATTTGGCTCTAGCGGAGAACGGTGTATGGCAATTTCTGTTGCAGTCGCAGTTGGTTCAGAGACGGCAGATAATTTAATTGCTGGCTTAAAATCCAAGATGCATAATCTAAAAGTAGGTAATTTTGATGATAGCAATAATGATTTCGGGCCACTTATAACTAAAGATCATATGAAAAAAGTTGAACAATATATAACCAGTGCAGAAGCTCAAGGTGCAGATATTGTTGTGGATGGGCGGAGTGTTAATGTGAAAGGTTGTGAAAATGGTTTTTACGTTGGCGGCACACTTATAGATAGTGTACAGGCTTCAATGGAGTCTTATCAGAACGAAATATTCGGGCCAGTATTGCAAGTTGTTAGGGTAGATACTATGCAACAAGCAATAGATTTAATAGACGAACATGAATACGGTAACGGAACTTGCATTTTCACCAGAGATGGGGAAGCGGCGCGTTATTTTAGCGACCAAATAAAAGTCGGCATGGTTGGTATAAATGTCCCATTACCCGTCCCAGCTGCACAGCATAGTTTTGGTGGTTGGAAACAATCAATGTTTGGTGATTTGGCAGCATATGGACCTGATAGTGTAAGATTTTATACACGAAGAAAAACTATAACTCAACGCTGGCCATCATCTAGTATTCGCGAGGGCGTTAACTTTTCTTTCCCTTCATAATTGGTTTGGATGCTTGTTTCTAAGGACTTCGGAAGTCCTTTTATCGCCCCGAAACCTTCATTTTTTCTGCAAATTACGTTTGATGATGCTTTGAAGTTTTTTTTAAAGTCAACCTAACAATTTTAGTTGACAAGTATAAAAAAAATATGTAGCCTGTCTATTTAGTCAAGAAGTATTAAGTTGTTTTGTTCACCAAATAGTATAAGGAGTAATTGAATGAGTAAATTGAAGTGTGGTTTAATCCAAATGAGCTTGAAAGGTGATGGTACGATGGCGCCAGAAAAAATACGTGATTTAATGATTGAGGCTCATATCCCAATGCTAGAGGATGCTGCTAAACAAGGAGTAAAAGTACTGTGCTTTCAAGAAGTATTTACTTCGCCATACTTTTGCCCAAGTCAGGATAAAAAATGGTATGCGGCGGCTGAGTCGATTCCTGATGGACCCACAATTAAACTTATGCAAGAATATGCAAAAAAATACCAAATGGTAATTGTTGTTCCTATTTATGAAGAAGAAATGCCCGGTGTTTATTACAATACCGCGGCAGTAATAGATGCTGATGGAAGTTTTTTAGGCAAATATCGTAAAACTCATATTCCTCAAGTTGCGCCCGGTTTTTATGAAAAATTTTTCTTTAAGCCTGGAAATCTTGGTTATCCAGTATTTGATACTGCGTATGTTAAGTTGGGAGTATATATTTGTTATGACAGGCATTTCCCTGAGGGTTGGCGTGCATTAGCTTTAAATGGAGCTGAATATATTGTTAATCCTTCAGCTACAGTGGCAGGATTAAGTAAGTATTTATGGGAGTTGGAGCAACCAGCTTCGGCGGCTGCAAATGGAGTATTTATCGGAGCGATAAATCGTGTTGGTAAAGAAGAGCCATGGGCAAAGGAAATGGGTGAATTCTATGGATCAAGTTATATTGTAAATCCTCGTGGTGAAATTGAAGCACAAGCAAGTTATGGTGATGATGAGTTGTTGGTTCATGAAATCGATTTAGATATGGTGCGAGAAGTTCGAGATACATGGCAATTTTTCAGAGACAGGCGAAGTGACCTTTATGGGAGGTTAACCGAAAAATAGTTTCATGAGTGAACCAACATCTAGCAAGTCTTCAAAGTCTACATCTATAGACATTAACAATTTGTGTCTTACATTTGAGACGCAAACTGAACCGGTGCATGCGCTTTCTGATATTAACTTGCAAATTAATTCAGGTGATTTTGTGTCTTTAATAGGTCCTAGCGGCTGTGGTAAAACAACATTGTTGCGTGTAATAGCGGATTTAGAAAAACCAACAAGTGGCACAATAACCGTAGAAGGTAAATCACCACATGAGGCACGTTTAGATCGTTCTTATGGGTATGTTTTTCAAACTCCAGCTCTATTGCCGTGGCGTAATATAGAGTCAAATATCCATTTACCATTAGAGATGTCGGGTTATTCAAAACATGAGCAAAAAAAACTTTCGCAGCAATATTTGTCATTGGTAAGCTTGATAGGATTTGAAAAAAAATATCCATGGCAATTATCAGGTGGCATGCAACAACGTGTTTCAATTGCGCGCGCTTTGAGTTTTAATCCTGATATGCTCCTGATGGATGAGCCATTTGGTGCACTTGATGAAATTACCCGTGACCGTTTAAATGAAGAGCTATTACATTTATGGGAAAAAACTCAGAAAACAGTTGTATTTGTGACTCACTCAATACCTGAAGCGGTATTCTTATCTAGTAAGATTGTGGTAATGTCTGCTCGTCCAGGGAAAATTATTAATGTTATTGAAACCAATTTTTCAAAAGATAGGACTTTTGATATTCGTGAAACACCTGAATTTTTAGAGGTTTCACAACTTGTAAGAGAAGGGCTAAAGGAAGGGCATAACGATGGAAGCTAATAGGATTCTTAATATTATTATGAGCGGCTCAGTTGGCCCAGTTGTTATATTGGTTTCCATTATTATCATGGTATGGTACGCAGGAGCAGTTTATTTAAACAGCTCATTTTTAATTGATAGATATGAAAAAAATAATATAGATTGGAGCCTTTCAGAATTAGCAACAGACTCCTGGTCGATGGAGCGCCCTGTATTGCCTTCACCGCACCAAGTAGCCAAAGAACTAAAAAAAACCATTTGGGATAAGAAAATAACCTCTAAACACAGTTTGGTTTTCCATTCTGGAGTGACCTTGTCTTCTGCTATGTTAGGATTTGCAATGGGAACTTTTCTCGGTATTTTATTGTCAGTCGGTATTGTCTATGTGCCAGCATTAGATCGAACATTAATGCCTTGGATAATTGCATCACAAACTATCCCAATTCTCGCAATAGCTCCTATGATTGTTGTTGTGTTAGGTTCAATGGGTATTGTAGGTTTGTTTCCTAAAGCTACTATTTCAACTTATTTATGTTTTTTTCCTGTAGTAGTTGGGATGGTGAAAGGTTTACGATCACCAAATATAATTCTGGTAGATTTAATGCATAGTTATTCAGCTTCAAAAGCGCAAGTTTTTTGGAAACTACGTATACCAGCATCGATTCCATTTTTATTCGCTAGTTTGAAAATAGCCATTGCTTTAAGTATAGTGGGGGCAATAGTAGCAGAGCTTCCAGCAGGTGCTCAAGGAGGCCTTGGAGCGCGCCTTTTGTCAGGCTCATACTATGGGCAAACTAACCTCATTTGGGCAGCTTTGATAACTGCCTCAGTGATTTCGGCAACTCTAGTTTCCGTGATTGGTCGAATGGAGCGATCAATTAATAAGCGCATGGGGCTGCAAACATGAATTTTTTGACCATCTTTAAAAGTCGCTCCTTAAGTGGATTATTATGTCTTGTTTTTTCAATATCTACTTTAATTTCATTGCAGCTTAATGAGATAAATGATCATGCATTAAATCCTTTTATTGTAATCATTATTGCTGCTATCAGTTTGGCGTTGTTTGTAAATCGTCAACAAGGCATATTTCTATTGTCTATTTGTTTTGCTGCATTATTTTCAGGAGTTTGGTCCGTTTTAAGTTTAATACATTCATTAAATGCAGACACGATTATAGGGTTGGATGTTTGGTTGTTTGTTAGTTCATTATGGTTTTTAACTTGGCATAACTTAGTTCAGCTTTCGGCAATAAAAACATTAAATAAATTTATGGAATTATTTCTTACTGTAGTCATTCCATTACTATTCGGTTCTTGGATATTTTTTCTATGGGAGGTAATAACTATTGGTATGACTGTGCCCCAGGTATTGTTGCCATCTCCAAGCCTAATTTGGCAAGTATTTGATGGTGCCGGTGCTACTTTATTTGCAGATTTTTATCAAACTTTTGTGCGTTCAGCAATTCCTGGTTTTATTATAGGAAGTGGGTCTGGATTTGTAGTTGCCATTGCAGCAGATAAAATTCCTTTTTTACAGCGTGGATTAATTCCGATAGGTAATTTTTTTAGTGCTATACCAGTAGTTGGGATAGCACCAATCATGATAATGTGGTTTGGTTTTGATTGGCAATCTAAAGCAGCGGTTGTTGCCATAATGACTTTTTTCCCAATGATGGTAAATACTTTAGTTGGCATTAACGAGACCGATAAAATTGATCGAGATTTGTTACATACTTATGCTACTAATTATTGGCGTGAACTTTTAAGTTTGCGATTGCCAAATGCGATGCCTTTTATTCTTAATGCATTGAAAATTAACTCAACTTTAGCTATGATTGGAGCTATAGTAGCAGAATTTTTTGGAACACCCATTGTTGGAATGGGTTTTAGAATTTCGGCCGAGGTTGGTCGAATGAATATCGATATGGTATGGGCAACAATTGCTATTGCTGCACTAACTGGCTCGATGTTTTATGGGGTATTTGCCCTGTTAGAGAGAAAAATAACTTTCTGGCATCCATCGATGCGAAAAAGTTAATATACAGAGTAAGTACTGGTAATGTAATAATATATGAAAGGGAGAAGTTATGAAAATATATAAAAGTATATTAACTGCAATTTGTTCTATCATGCTTATGGCTGCTAGTTTTACAGCACAGGCAGACGATAAGTTTACTTTGCAGATAAAGTGGGTAACTCAGGCGCAGTTTGCGGGCTATTATGTTGCTCTAGAAAAAGGGTTTTATGATGATGAAGGCCTTGATGTTACAATTAAGGCAGGTGGTCCAGATATAGCGCCTCCTCAAGTTATTGCTGGTGGCGGTGCTGATATACTAATAGAATGGATGCCAGCAGCATTGGCATCTAGAGAAAAAGGACTTAATTTAGTCAACATTGCTCAACCATTTAAACGCTCTGGCATGATGTTAACTTGCCGCAAAGATTCAGGCATAAGCTCGCCTGCTGATTTCCCAAATAAAACTTTGGGTGTTTGGTTCTACGGTAATGAATATCCATTTCTTAGCTGGATGAGTAAATTAGGCATTGCCACTGATGGTAGTGATGGTGGAGTAACAGTATTAAAGCAAGGTTTTAATGTTGATCCAATTCTGCAAAAGCAAGCTGACTGTGTCTCAACGATGACTTACAATGAATACTGGCAAGTTATAGATGGTGGACTTTCAGCAAGCGAGCTATCAGTTTTTTCTTACGAGGACCAAGGTGTTTCTACACTTGAGGACGGTTTATATGTGCTGGAAGAAAATCTAAATGACCCTGCTTTTGTTGATAAAGCAGCACGGTTCTTGCGTGCAAGTATGAAAGGCTGGGAGTGGGCAACAAATAACTCTGATGCGGCTGCCGATATTGTGCTTGAGTATGACATGACTGGCGCCCAAACTGAAAAACATCAGCGTCGTATGATGGGTGAGATCAACAAATTAACCGAAAATGGCGGTAAATTGAATGTTGATGACTACCAACGTACTGTTGATACCTTGCTAGGTAGTGATTCTGATCCAGTGATCAACAAAGAACCAGTAGGAGCTTGGACTCATAAGGTCTGGGATGCTGCATTTGGTTCATAATTTTTAAAATCTAATTTCTTGTAGGAGTAATACTATGTCTGTACTAATTAAAAATGGAGCAATTGTTAACGCTGATCAATCTTTTCAAGCCGATGTGCTATGTACAGATGGCAAAATACAGGAAATTAGCAGTAATATCTCAGCGCCAAGTGGCGCTGAGATTATAGATGCCGCCGGGCAGTACGTTATGCCTGGTGGTATCGACCCTCATACCCATATGCAGCTACCGTTCATGGGAACAGTTGCCAGTGAAGATTTTTATACTGGCACGGCTGCAGGGCTTGCAGGTGGCACAACAATGATTATTGATTTTGTTATTCCTGCGCCTCAACAGAATATTATGGAGGCTTATCAGCAGTGGCGTGAGTGGTCGCAAAAAGCAGTAGCCGACTACAGTTTTCATGTTGCCATCACTTGGTGGGATGAAACTGTACATGCTGATATGAAAACCTTAGTAGAAAAATATGGTGTTAACAGTTTTAAGCACTTTATGGCTTATAAGGGTGCAATAATGGCTACCGATGAAACACTAGTAAATAGTTTCAACAGAGCTTTAGAATTAGGCGCAATACCAACAGTTCATGCTGAAAATGGTGAAATGGTTGCGCAATTACAAAATAAAATTTTTAATATGGGTATAACTGGACCAGAAGGTCACCCATTGTCACGTCCACCAGAAGTTGAAGCTGAGGCTGCGAGTCGTGCTATTAGTATTGCTAACGTATATGGAGTGCCATTATATGTTGTTCATGTGTCTACAAAACAGTCTTTAGAGGCTATTACTAGGGCACGAAATGCAGGTCAAAAAGTATTTGGTGAAGTTTTAGCTGGGCATTTGTTGATAGACGAGTCAGTTTACTTGGATAAAAATTTTGAAAGTGCAGCTGCACATGTTATGAGTCCACCATTTAGAGCAAAAGAACATCAAGATGCATTATGGAAAGGTGTTCTCTCCGGTAATTTACAAACCACTGCTACTGACCATTGCTGTTTTTGTGCCGATCAAAAAGCAGCTGGTAAAGATGATTTTCGTAAAACTCCAAACGGTACCGCAGGTATAGAAAATCGTATGGAAGTATTATGGCATCATGGGGTAAATACTGGACTTTTAAATATGAACGAGTTTGTTAAACTAACCTCTACCAATGCTGCGCAAATATTTAATATCTATCCACGTAAAGGCAGTATATCTGTTGGAGCAGACGCTGATATTGTTGTATGGGATCCAGAAGCAACTAAGACAATTTCTGCTAAAACACACCATCAAAATATTGATTTTAATATTTTTGAAGGCATGAAGGTTAAAGGCTGTGCTTCGCACACCATAAGTGCAGCAAAAGTAGTATATGCTAACGGAGAGTTAAAAGTTGAGCGTGGTGCCGGTAAATATATTGACCGACCTGCTTATGCATCATTCTACCAAGGCCTAGATGTTCAAGCAGAGATAAACAAACCTAAATCTGTGAATCGTTAAGAGGTAATTAATTTTATATTGTGGTTTTGTATTTATAACCTGACCAAATGGTCAAATATTTTTTTTCGGAGCTAACTATGAATGATAATAATTTAACAAATGAGGCAATGAACATTAAGCCCCATCGCCTTAGCAAACAAGAGATCGAAGATAATTTTACAGATCTTCATGCGCCACTATCTGCAATAGAGGCATTAATTGAAGCTGATCGTTGTTATTTTTGTTATGACGCTCCTTGCACTAAAGCCTGTCCATCAGATATTGATGTTCCAGGTTTTATTCAAAGTATTCAGAGTGATAATTTAACAGGTGCTGCAGATAAAATATTAACTGAAAATATTTTTGGCGGCATGTGCGCCCGGGACTGTCCTACTGAGGAGTTGTGCCAACAGGCATGTGTTCGTAATGATCATGAAGAAAAACCGGTTGAAATTGGATTATTGCAACGCTATGCAACCGATTCAGTATTAAATAATGGCGTACAGCTATTTTCAAGAGAAGAAGATACAGGAAAATCTATTGCTGTTGTTGGAGCAGGGCCTGCCGGAATATCTTGCGCACACCGTTTGGCAGTTTTGGGACACAAAATAACAGTTTATGAGGCAAAGGATAAATTAGGTGGTTTAAATGAGTATGGTATTGCAGCTTATAAAACTACCAATGATTTTGCACAGCAAGAGCTTGCTTATATTCTAGATATAGGTGGTATTACTATTAAAACAGGAATGCAGCTAGGCAAACAAATTAATCTTGAGGACTTGCAACAACAATATGACGCAGTCTTTTTAGGATGTGGTCTAGCCACGGTAAACCAATTAAATCTTGATAACGAAAATATTTCAGGCGTTATAGATGCAGTTGAATATATTGCAAATTTGCGGCAAACCAGCAATAAAGATGAACTAATGGTTGGAAAAAATATTGTAGTTATAGGGGGTGGCATGACAGCAATAGATATTGCCGTTCAAAGCAAATTATTAGGTGCAGAGCAAGTAACCATTGCTTATAGGCGCAGTAAAAATATAATGGCGGCTAGTGAATATGAGCAAGCTTTGGCAAAAAAACATGACGTGCAAATACAATACAATGTGTCACCAAAACGTCTGTTATCTGCTGATAGCAATGTCACTGCAATGGAGTTTGATATTATGCAATCACAAAATGATGGTAGTTTAATGGCAAGCGGGGAAAATATTACATTAAAAGCCGATGTTATTTTTAAGGCAATCGGACAAAAATTAGTTACTGAAGGTTTGATTAAAAATAATAGCTTACAACTAAAAAAAGGAAGGATAGTTGTAGATGAGCATCGTAAAACTTCATTAACTAAAGTTTGGGCGGGTGGAGATTGCGTGCTTGATGGCAATAATTTAACAGTATCAGCAGTTCAAGATGGCAAACTGGCCGCAATTTCAATTAACGAAACGTTAACACAAGGAGCATAATATGGCAGATTTATCTAGTAATTTTTTGGGAATTAAGTCACCTAATCCTTTTTGGTTGGCCTCGGGACCACCTGCAGATAAGGCATATAATGTGAATCGCGCCTTTGAAGCTGGTTGGGGTGGAGTTTCATGGAAAACTTTGGGTGAGGATCCACATATAGTGAATGTGAATGGCCCTAGATACACTTCCATGATGAGTAATGATCGTCGTGTTATTGGTTTTAATAATATTGAATTAATTACTGATCGACCATTTCAAGTTAACCTTGAGGAAATGCGTCAAGTTAAAAGAGACTGGCCAGATAGAGCTCTGGTTGCATCTGTTATGTTTCCAATGAATGAGGCATCTTGGGCAAAGCTTGTCCCCATAATAGAAGATGCAGGCGTAGATGGTTTTGAATTAAATTTTGGTTGTCCGCATGGTATGTCTGAGCGCGGCATGGGGGCAGCAGTTGGACAAGTTCCAGAATATATAAAGCAAGCAACCGAGTGGTGTAAAAAATATGCTACGACACCTGTAATTGTAAAGCTTACACCGAATATAACTGATGTACTTTATCCGGCTGAAGCGTGCCTTGAGGGCGGTGCAGATGCAGTGTCATTAATCAATACCATTAATTCAATTATGAGGGTTGATTATGACAATTTGACAATGTTCCCAACTACTGGAGATATGGGTTCACATGGTGGTTATTGTGGTGAGGCGGTAAAACCAATTGCATTGCACATGGTGGCAGAAATAGCGCGCAATGAAAAAACAAAAAATTTGCCAATTTCAGGGATTGGAGGAGTAACAACATGGAAAGACGCAGTGGATTTTATTGCCCTAGGCGCAAGTAATGTTCAGGTGTGCACAGCTGCAATGGTTTATGGTTTTAAAATTATAGAAGATATGAAAACTGGGTTGAGTAACTTTTTGGATGAAAAAGGCATGAATTCAGTGCAAGAGCTTGTGGGTAAAGCAGTGCCATCAGTTACTGATTGGAAATATTTGAATTTAAACCACATTGACAAAGCTGTTATTGACCAAGATAAATGTATAAAGTGTGGGCGTTGTCATATTGTATGTGAAGATACTTCACATCAAGCAATTGAATATTCAAACAATGGCGGTGATAGAGTATTTACAGTTAACGACGATGAATGTGTTGGATGCAATCTTTGTGTAAGCGTTTGCCCTGTGGTAGATTGTATCTCAATGGTTGCCATGACTTCTGGAACTGATCCGAGAACTGGCAAGGCAATTTCACCAAAAGCATCTGATTGGACAACACACCCAAATAATCCATTGAAGGTTTCATGAAAAAATAATGGAGAAATAGAATGGGTAATGTAATGGTTGCAGCAAAAGCCAGAAGTAGCTCTCGAAGTAAAGAGAAAATTCGTGAAGAAAACGAACTTATTATTTTAATTGCAGCAGAAAAAGTATTTGCAAAGCATGGTCTTAAAGGTGCGACCACCAAACAAATTGCAGATATGGCAATACTCCCTAAATCCAACATTCATTATTATTTTCATACTAAATTAAATCTGTATAGATATGTCTTGGAAAGCATATTGGTTGATTGGATGAAGGCCGCTGACACATTTGATACATTTGATGAACCGCGGGAAGCAATTAGATATTATGTTGGCGCAAAAATGGATTTGTCGCGTACAAGACCATTTGGCTCAAAAGTGTGGGCAAATGAGATTATCAGTGGCGCCCCAGTAATGGAAGAAATACTATCATCAAGGTTAAAAAAATGGGTTGATACTTGTGTTAACTCAATAAATACATGGATTGAACTAAAGAAAATTGTTAATGTGGGTGATGCCCATACCTTGTTATATATGATTTGGGCCACCACACAACATTATGCTGATTTTGAATATCAAGTGAAGATATTAAATAATGGTAAAAGGCTAACAGATGCGGAGTTTGAAGAAAAAAAACAACAAGTTATAGATCTAGTTTTACGCAGTGTTGGCTTAAATCCTTAGTTAAGCGGTAAGTAAACAAATAAGGTAAGGAGGATTGCACCTTAATTAGCGCATGCCACGGTGCTTTTTAATGAGCTCATAAGCACTAATGATTTCTTGGGTTTTTTCATTGGCTATTTTTGTTATCTCCTCTGGCAAGCCTTTGGCAACTAATTTATCTGGATGATGCTGAGCTAACAATCGGCGATAGGTTCGTTTGAGCTCTTTATCAGTTAGACTTTTATCCGCACCCAATATCACGTAGGCATCGTTAACTGTTAGTTGATTAATATTGTTGCTAGTAGCGGAAAATTGCTGAATCAGATTCTCTAGCTCATGAATAGGAAAGCGTAGTTTTTGCGCGATATATTTAAGTGCATCATGTTCTTTATCGTCAAACACGCCATCAGCATAAGTGGCTTGGATTTGAATCTCTAAAAACATGCGTATTAAGTGTGTACGCCTATGACTTTCAGTACGGAACTGTTCAAGCACTTCGTCTAGTTTGAAATCTTTGTGTTTGCCTTGGTTAAACAGATCTTTTGCCACTTTTTGCATATCGTCTGATAATTGCATATGTTGCATAACTTGCTGTGCTAAGAGAATTTCAGACTTCGATACCTTGCCATCGACTTTGGCAATATAGCCCATAACTGAAAATAAACTACTAAAAAATGCTGCTTGAACGCGCTGCTGATCACCCGGACGATAATCTTTAGCAAATCCGCCAAAATTAGACTTACGTTTAGAAAAATTACTCGCGAATGCCACACCAAGCATCGCACCTAGCGGTCCACCAAGCATAAAACCTAGTGCCCCACCTAAAACTGTTGTCCACCAACTCATAATTATTACTCTATTTTTTGTTAAAAAACCAAGCTATATTAGGAAAAGTTTTTTCATACATTGATTATATGTCAACTTAAACCAAAGTCCAAATTTCGTTTGATGTGTGAAGGAGGGTATATAAATACTTAGAGCGGATCAGTGATTCAACCTTTTATTTTGTAGGATATTGTCATACTAAGTATAATGAGACCTTCTCCCAGCATAGATAACTTTGATGAAAGTAGGATTTTTTAGTGCTAAGCAGTACGACATCGACCATTTTGGTCGGATTAACCAAACCTTTGGGCTGCAGATAGAGTATTTTGATTACCGTTTATGCTTGCGGAACATTCGCTTAGCCCATGGTTTCGATGTTATCTGTGCGTTTGTGAACGATTCACTTAGCGAAGAGGTATTGATTGAATTATCAGAAAATGGCACCAAGGTTATTGCCATGCGTTGCGCCGGTTCTAACAATGTCGATCTGAAGGCGGCAAAAAAGTTGAAACTGAAGGTGGTCAATGTCCCTTCTTATTCACCTGAGTCAGTCGCGGAACACACAGTCGCCCTGATGCTGACATTAAATAGAAAAATACACAAAGCTTATCAACGCACCCGAGACGCTAACTTTTCGTTAACTGGGCTTGTGGGATTCAATATGCAGAATCGCAACGTTGGAGTTATTGGAACAGGAAGAATTGGGCTGGCGACAATCAAGGTTTTGCTTGGTTTTGGATGCCATGTATTTGCACATGACCCCTACCCAAATAAGGTAGTGCTCGACTTGGGGGTTGAATATGTACCTCTTGAAGAAATCTTTGCGACGTGTGACATAATTTCGCTGCATTGTCCACTGACGAGTGAAAACCATCACCTGCTGAATAGGGAAAGCTTTAGCCGGATGAAGCCAGGCGTGATGGTGATTAACACCAGCCGCGGGGGATTGTTGAATGCACTAGATGCCATTGAAGCGCTGAAAACTGGCCAATTAGGGTCACTCGGCCTTGACGTGTATGAAAATGAAATGGAGTTATTTTTTGAGGATAAGTCAAATGAAATCATTCAAGATGATGTCTTTAGGCGCTTATCTGCTTGCCACAATGTCATTTTTACTGGGCATCAGGCGTTCCTAACTGAAGAAGCGTTAAGCGCTATAGCGTCTACTACTTTGACTAATATCACGCAACTAAGCGATGCTGAGCACTGTCCAAATGAACTGATTGTCTACAGTCCTGCAATATGAAAACGACGCCCGAAGGCGCCGCTATCATCAAAAACTAGATAGTTAGAAAGTTACTTGACCCAATGTAACCCACTTGCCGCCCACAACTTGACTCAGGACAACCACTTGTGTCCCTTTATGGTCGTCGGCGCGATAGCTCCAGGCTATTCTGCCAAAAGTATCTTGATGGCTACTGATTGCCTCTAGGCCGTCCATTAACGAGTCGACAGTCAGGTCTGCGCCAGCATTCTCAAGTCCGGCCACTACTAGATCAGCTGCAGTGTAGCCCAATTGACCCGAGACGCCTGGATCACTGCCGTGCTTCGCTTTATAGGCATCACAAAATGCCTGTGCGCTTGCCGGAGCGCTGTCACAGTAGACAGCCTCGCCCACGCTTGCGGCGTACAATCCCTCCGTTATGCCGCCTGGGAAAGCTGCTACCATGGTGTCAAAGCCGGCTTGTGTAACAACCACATCCGCGGTAATGCCTAGTTTGCGGGCAGTGGCATAGCCTGTAATCGTGTCACGAATAATTGTACCGAACACGATCAGGTCGCAGCCTGCGCCTTTAAAGCCTACCATTGCACCGACGAATTCGGTGTCGGTTGGCTTATGGCCAACGCTAGAAACCAAGCTCACACCGCTGTGTTCTGCTACTTCATCTGTTGCCGCTTCTAGCACTTCAGCGCCATAGTCAGTGTCCTGATACATCACGCATACTGATGTCCTTCCCGTTGCAAGAAAATGACCGACTGCAAATCTGATTTGATCGTAATAGCTTGAGCCGAAGGTGAGCTTAAGGTCGTGTTCAGGTTCCTGCACCGATTGTGCGGTTGTCATCGGGAACAGCAGAGGCACGTTCTTGGCGAACTGGGTTTCTGCTGTCGCTAGATTCATTGGCGTGCCGAGTACGTTGAATGTAGCGAACACCTTGTCAAGATTCAACAATTTGTTCATCGCCTTGACGTGGACTGGCACCTGATATTGGTGATCTTCCAGGACAACACGTATCTGTCTCCCGTGCACACCGCCACTTTCATTTACCATGTCGAAACGGATCTGTGCCGCCTGGCTTGCCGCAACGCCCCAAAGCGCCGCCGGGCCACTCAGCGCGGTCGATGTTCCAAGCACGACTTCATCGTCGGTTACCCCTTGAGCCATAACTCCAGCG
Organism: uncultured Gammaproteobacteria bacterium; assembly: GCA_913047325.1. GTDB lineage: Bacteria > Pseudomonadota > Gammaproteobacteria > PS1 > Pseudothioglobaceae > Pseudothioglobus. Next base: position 21,443 of record CAJWTP010000005.1, on the reverse strand, counting down.
CTCAAGACTAGGCAGGCCAATCCTGCCGTGATTCTATTTAGTCTATTCATAGTTTTTACCCCTTATATATATTATTAAATAATTACTCCTTTGTTATTATCACTATACCTGCTTCTTGCCACTTGCACAAATATGCGGAATGATCTGCAGTCCTTAAGAGTACATCTGATCAATCAAATCAGCGTACTTTTCATTCACAACGTTGCGTTTTAACTTCATGCTCGCTGTAAATTCGTCATCTTCAACCGTCAGCTGTTTGTCGATCAGCCTGAATTTTTTCAGAGTTTCGGCTTGGGCCAAAGACAGATTGATCCGTTCAATTTCACTTTTAATGAGTGCCTGCACCTCAGCTGTCGAGCAAAGACTTTTGAAATCAGAGAACGGGACATTGTTTTCCTGGGCAAACTGGCTCACTGTCTCGTTGTCGATCATCACAAGACAACTTAGGTATTTCCGTCTATCGCCGATCACCACTGCATCGGTCACATAGGGCGAGAATTTCAGCTGGTTTTCAATCTCCGAGGGACTGATGTTTTTGCCGCCGGAGGTGATAATGATGTCCTTCTTCCTATCCACAATCTTGACGAACCCATCGGCATCGATCTGTGCTATGTCGCCGGTGTACAGCCAGCCATCGACGATTGTCTCAGCGGTTTTAAGCGCTTGCTTGTAATACCCCTTAAACACCAAGGGCCCCCTGATCAGCAGCTCGCCGTCTTCGGCGGTTTTCAGCTCTACTCCAGGCGGCGGTTTACCGACCGTACCAAGGCGAACCTGGCCGCGATAGTTGCCGCATGCAAAAGCTATATTTTCAGTTTGACCGAACGCCTCGTACAGGGGTACCCCCAAAGCGCGAAACCACTCGATCAAGTCCGGCGAGATGGGCGCGGCGCCGGTCAGGCCGATGCGGACGCGGTCCAGGCCCAACAGAACCTTGATGTTGTTAAGGACAAGAAGGTCTGCAGCTCTGTGCATCAGGCGGACATGCGCCGGAACGGACAGGCCCTTGTCCTCAAAATCAGCGGTCCTGGAGCCGACGGACAGGGCCAATTGCAGGGCTTTTCTACCAAACCATGTTGCATCCTTCATCCGCAATGTGATGGATGAATACATTTTTTCCCAGATTCTGGGAACTCCCAGGAAGTAGGTTGGCGAAACTTCGGTAATATTCTCGAATGCGGTGTCCTGACCCTCGATGAAGTTGACCGTTGAACAGCGCGCCAAAGGCAGGAAAACCGATAGCAGTCGCTCGGTAACGTGGCACAGCGGCAGGTAGACAACCGAGTCGTCTTCGGCCGTGATTGGGTAAAACTCATGAAAGGCATGCGCTATAAAGATAATGTTTCTATGGCTGAGCATCGCCCCTTTTGGAGCGCCGGTCGTACCTGAGGTGTAAACCAAAATCGCGGTATCGTTAGGCTCTGCGCTGTCAATCCGCCTATTCCATTCTGACTCGAGGTCATCGTCGGCCTCATCGCCCAAGCGGTAGAATTGCTCCAGCATGATTACTTTGGAGTGATCCAGATCGGCCAGTCCGGTGGAATCCAGAACGACCACTGTATGGATATTGGGCAGCTGCTTTTCCACCGCCAGATACTTGTCAAGCTGCTCTTCGTTCTCGACCATCAGCAGCGTCGTATCGCTGTCTTTACAAATATGAAGGATTTGGGGCGCCGAATCGGTCGCATAGATGCCGCAGGAAACACAGCCAATGCACTGGGCGGCGAGATCGAAAAACAGCCACTCCTTGCATGGGTCGGCGAGTATCGAGACGGTTTGGCCAGACTCCAGCCCCAGCGCCATCATGGCCTTGCCTATGCGGGCGCTATCCGCATAATACTGAGTCCAGGAAAACGTCCGCCAGATGCCGAAATGCTTCTCGCGCATGGCGACTTTGTTCTTCAGCGTTTGTGCCCTAAAGCGGAACAATGCTGGAATCGAAGTTTGATTGTCAAGGCTGATGATATCTTCAGTGCTCATCCTCTATCTCCAGGTTTTGCGCTGTTTCCAGCGCCGCTTTTCCCGACCGATGGCTTGCTTTTTCCCTAAATAGAACTCCTGAATGTCAGGGTTGTTCAACAGGGCGTCACGGTCTCCGTCAAAAACGATCCGTCCCACTTCAATCACGTAGCCAGCGTGAGACACCTTCAAGGCCATGTGTGCATTTTGCTCCACCAGAAGCATGGTGACGCCTTGTTCGGAGTTGAGGCGGCAGATAATGTCAAAAATTTCACTGACCAGCAACGGCGACAGGCCAAGGGATGGCTCGTCCAAAAGCAGGATTTGCGGTTTCATCATTAGCGCTCTTCCCATGGCCAGCATTTGCTGCTGCCCACCGGACAGAAGCACGGCCTGCAAATCGATCTTATTCTTTAGGTCCGGAAAATAATGGAAAACCATATCCAAATCGGCATCGATCTCGTTTTTTCCTTTACGGCTGAAGGCACCCATTTCCAGGTTTTCCTTGACCGTTAGAAACGGAAACACTTCCCTCCCTTCAGGTACGTGGCCCATGCCTTGCTTGGCGGTCTTGTCCGGCTGCCAGGCGGTAATGTCTTGGCCAGAAAATACCACCGTGCCTTTTTGCGGCTCCAGCGCGCCACAGATAGTTTTCAGGATTGTGGTTTTTCCGGCACCATTTCCTCCCAAAATACTAACGATTTGTCCCTCGTGAACATCGAGGCTTATCCCACGGACCGCCATTACCGGGCCATAGAACGTTTCTATATTGCGCACTTTCAACAATGGGAATTCGCTCATTGCGCATCTCCCAGATAGGCCGAAATAACATCGGGATGGCTCTGCACAAAGCCATGGTCCCCTTCAGCGGCAACCTTACCATTGACAATTGCCAGCACCCGGTCAGAGACCTCCGCCACTAAAGACATGTCGTGTTCAATCAGGACCACGGTCATGTTCAAGTCCCGCCTGATATCCTCGATCCAAAACCCCATTTCCTCTGTCTCCTCGGGGTTGAGTCCTGATGAGGGCTCGTCTAGCAACAACAGCTTGGGCTCGATGCAAAGAGCTCTTGCCAGCTCAACCTTCTTCCGTACGCCATATGGCAGGCCAGAGATCATTTGGTTCCGGTAGTGGACCAGCTCCAGAAAATCGATCACTTCCTCCACCTTTGCTCGATGCTCCAGTTCCGCCTCCACGACGCTGCCGGTGAATAACACTTGACGCCACCAGCTTTGAGTGTTGTGAACATGTCTGCCCACCAGCAGATTTTGCAACACAGAAGCATGCTCGAACAACTCCAGATTTTGAAACGTTCTGGCGATGCCTAGGCGTGCAATGTCTTTGGCTCCAAGCTCCAATAGGTCGTTGCCGGCAAAGTTCAGCTTTCCGGATAGGGGCTCGTAGAAGCGGCTCAATAAATTGAAGATGGTAGATTTTCCAGCGCCATTCGGGCCGATGATTGCATACACCGAACCCTGTTCGACAGCAAAGCTCACATCGTCGACCGCCTTGAGGCCGCCGAAGGAGATGGAGAGGTTATCGATCTCTAGCAAGCTCATCTTAATCGCTCCGTTTTCAGGTAGGCCCTCTGGCGCTTAAAGCTCTTGCGCCTATAAACGGGGAAGAATTCCATATAGCTGCGGATCTTGACCCAACGGCCGTAGATGCCCGTCGGCTCGAATGCAATCACGCTGATCAGTATAGCTCCAAAAATGAATGGCTCTATTCCTGGCAAACCGCCAATCGAAGATGGCAGGGCGTCCTTCGCAATCGATATACCGGTTTCCAGCACGCCAATCAATACAGCCCCGAAAAATACCCCGTGGACAGTGCCAAGACCTCCTAAAACAATCATCAACAGCAGCTGGATGGACAGTAAAATTCCGAATATTTGCGGTGTCAGAAACAACATATAGTGCGCCAGAAAGGCGCCCGCCAGACCCGTTATAGCGGCAGACACGGTAAAGGCAAAAACTTTAATTTTCATCGGGTTCACACCCAATGCCTGGGACGAGACTTCGGAGTCCCTTACCGCGATCATCGCGCGGCCCAGCGGAGAGCGCAGTATATTCAGCACTGCCAGAGTGGCGGTGACCAAGACGCTCAAGACAAACAGGTAGAGCCCCCAGGTCTGCCAAATTTGATAGCCAAACAGTATTGGAACGTCGACCATCATGCCGCGATTGCCGCCGGTGATGCTGGTGAGATGGCCAGCAAAATCCTCCACAATAATTGCAAACGCCAGTGTCGCGATTGCCAGATATATACCTGACATCCGTGCCGCGGGGATGGCGACTAGCAGACCTCCTATCATGCTCAGCAAGGCCGCCATTGGCAGCGCTACAAATGAGGAAAACCCCTGAGCTAGAAACCAGGCATTTGTGTAGGCGCCGATCGCCAGGAACGCCGCGTGGCCGAGACTGGCCTGACCTGTAAAGCCGGTCAGCACCATCAGACCCAAACCTGCCATGGCGTAGACCAGCACACGCGTTGCCTCGCCGATATAATAGCCATCGAGTATCAATGGCGCAGCGAACAGAATAAGGATCAGCAGACCATACCAAAAGAGGTGCCCGCCATGCTTTGCCAGATTTAAGTCTTGCCTATAATTGGTTTTGAACAGGATTCTCATATCAAAGCTTCTTTCTATGAATTTGAGCAAACAGTCCCTGTGGCCGCAAGGCCAGCACTATCAACATTACAACGTAGACCATACTGCCCTTGACTGCGGGAACGTATGCGGCCGCAAAAGGCTCTATAATGCCGACGATAAGCCCCCCAAGAATAGCGCCGGGCATGGAGCCGAAGCCTCCTATCACGGCGGCAGCAAAAGCCTTGATGCCCAGCAGGCCGTTCATCGGCTCGATCAGCGTGATTGGGGCCAATAGAATGCCAGCCAGAGCTGAAATTGCAGCGGCAACAGCCCAGACAGCGGAGATGATAACTCTAACGGGAATGCCGGAATAGTACGCGGCAAGCTGGTTTTGAGACGCAGCCTTCATGGCGATGCCCCATTTAGAGTAACGGAAATATGCCCATAGAATCACTATCAATAGCGCTGTTACCGCTATAATTGCCAACCGCTCATTGCCTATTACAATCCCGTAAAAACTGCTAAAGCCTGAAATGGGGCTGTCGATAGTCAGCGGTACCTGTCCCCAGATCATTCCTGCAGCCGCACGAAAGATGATGCCCAACCCTAGGGTGAGAATGACAACGGCGAACTGGGGTTGTCCGATCACTCGACGCACTATCAGAATGTCGACAAGAGCGCCAAACAATGCCATGATAATAAGGGTGGCGGGAACGCCGAGCCAGAAAGGCATGCCCAAATCCATTATTAACGTCCAAGCGACAAACGAGCCCAGCATCATCATATCGCCCTGAGCAAAATTAACCATCTCGGTAGCCTTGTATATCATCACAAAGCCTAATGCCATCAAGCCATATATACAGCCTTGACTGATGCCGACTATGAGTAATTGCAAGAACTCATTCATTGGCTTTAGTCATAGCCATTAACTTGGCTCTTTTTAAGCCAACAATCTCTCTCACTTGCTTTTCAGTTGATAATCTCGCTTCCACTGTTTATCTCGCTGTAGTATTATTTGCTTTAAATAATACATGGCTTCACTCTCCGACAAGCAATCTTTTGTATTACTCAAGTTCTGAATCAAGTTTTTCTGTTAAACCAGTCCTCAACTGCAGTGCCAACTCTTTGCGGAAGTTAAATGAAATATACAAGTGTCAGTTCTTTGTTTATGCTGTTACTTTTTTTTCGCTTTTCTGGCCTTCATGTGTTCTGCCATAGCAATCACTTTAGCGCTCGAAGTGCCCTTAAAAAGGAAAGGGAATATTGAATGGACAAAGGCAGCAATACACAGCAAAAAGAAAGTGAAGCTGTATTTCCAGGCGACCCAGAGGTGCTGCAAGTATGTCTCTCCAACCTCTTTAGGGTGCTGATTGAAAATATTAGCCATATGATTTAATTATTGAGTAAGAGTTCCAACTCCAAGTATATACCCATATTGCGAGCAAGGTTAAAGGTTTGTAGTTGTTTCAGCTGCGCGACAGCCAGTTGAGGATCTTTTCCACCCCCTTCTCGGTCTGGGAAGGGCTCAGAATGTCGCCAAGAATGCAGTGATGTGATGGATCGTCCTGGTCGGTGAGCGTCGGGTTGTGGAGGGTCACATTGATGCCCATCTTTGAGGCGATTCTGCGTGTCCATTCAGCGTTAACTATTTTGTCCTCATCGGAAAACCAGAACAGCATCGGCGTGGTTATTTCGCGATGCTTTACTTGGTGAGCGGCGAGTACCGTGTCTCTTACCACGAACAGCGCCTTTGTCGGGTACGAGGTTGTCCAGCATCTGGTGTGTTCTGAGTTTTTCGGTATGAACGAGTGCGTCTTGCCGAATATCAGCGGTACAAAAAATTCTGCTCCAGGCAGGCGCAGTGACTGGCCCATCAGAGACTTTGGCCCGAAGTTCGGCGAGATATAGATTGCCGACTTAATGCTGACTCCTTGGCTGAGGGTAAGATGGATTAGAGAGCAACCTGTCGAGCAGCCGACAACTATCACCTCATCGCCGATTGTATTGCCGATCTCGATCGCCTCGAGGGTATCCTCCATGAACTCATCGAAGCTAGCCTCGCCCAGAGCTCTGCCGTCCTGGCCATGACCTCTGAGTCTAGTAAAAAAGAGATTCGCCCCGAGCTTCTCGGCCACCATATCGATGACCGGCGAGCACTCAAAGCGGGTCGCTGAAAAGCCATGGATATAGACCACGCTGGTACCGGATTTAACGCCCGGCTCACTCGCCCAGACGATCTTTTTTTCGCAATCCGAGCGCAGCGCGCGAATACTACTTTCAGTCCTTTTAAGATAGTCGTCCAGTTCTGTAATACTGATGTCCATTAAATTTCAATTGTGAGCGATTATTGGGAATTATATATCCCCTTGCATGCTAATAGCAATAGCGAATATTAGGATGATTTGTCTCATACAATTTCTCAGGTATGATTGGGTCAATGAATTTTTCTAACAGCAGACAAAATTGGCAAACGGCGCAGCAAAAATCAGCTCAAAAAACGTCAAGGAGTTCCGCTCTCAAGGCTTTCTGATAATTGAGAATTTCGTCAGCATGGAAACTCTCTTGGGACTTAGAAGGGCCTCAAAGAGGATTGTTCAGAACTACAAAAAGGGCGCCCAGCGCTCTCAGCCACCCGAGCAAAGCAGGCATTACGGCAATATCTCCAAGCTAGGGAGGATGTTTCTGGCCAACCAGAGCCCATTCCATGCCGAGCTTCAGAGTTATTTGAAAAGCACGGCAATCAAGCAGCTGACCACCCAACTGCTCGGCAAGAATGTGTTTCTCTTTAACGAGCAATTCGTCATCAAGGAGCCCGACGCACGCTCGAGCTTCAACTGGCACCAGGATTCAGGCTATATAGATTTTGAGCACAAGCCATACCTTTCGACCTGGCTGGCGCTCGATGACACGAATGCCTCAAATGGAGCGTTGTCAATTATCCCGACCAGACTGGATAAGTCCAGCAAGGCGATTTTGCACCAGTGGTCGGAAATATCGAAAGACCTGTCTATCGAGATCGATGAAGGCAAGGCGCGGACCTTTTACGTGGCCGCCGGAACCTTGATCGCATTTTCCAGTCTTACGCCCCATGCATCCGCTTCGAATAATTCGTCAAGCCCCAGGACGGCTTTTTTGGCGCAGTTTTCCTCGGAACCGATTATTGATCCGGCAACCGGACTCAACAGGAACAAAGCCGTTCCGATTTAAATAGCCCTAGCTGTCTGGCAGGCTGTAATCGTTGCGTTCATTCATCTCGTCAGAGAGGTATTCGACAAACTCCCAATCCCTGCCCTCAGAGTCGTAGAAATAGACTCGCCTCCGGAACGGATGGTTGTTGTCAACGCTCGATTCTTGATAGCCGGCGGCCAGCAGACGTCGTCGCACCTGATCGACGCTCTCGACAGCATAGCCCAGGTGATTTACTCCCGGCTTTCCGGAGTAGGGCGCCCAGTCGCCGGATGGTTTTTCCGTTGCCTGGTTGAGCGCAATATAGCTGCTGTCGGTGCCGATATGGACCCACCTGTCGCCGTCGCTGCCGGTCTCGTCATGACGCACCTTGAATTCAGGTATGGCGGTCTGCAAGAAGCTGACCATTTCGTCGATGTCGCTGACATACAGGTTGGCGTGTTCGAGTCTTGGACTCATGTCAGCTGAACTTTTCCCGCAGTTTGCTGGTCGCCTCTTCGCTGCCGTCATGGTAGCTGCCGAACCAGAGATCGAGCGGTATTTCAGGGTTGCCGTAGTTGCAGTTGAAGTAGCGATGGTGGATATGGTGGAAAAAGGAGCCGACGGTAAGCAGATTCTTCTCCTTGAGCCAGATCATCTCGTAGCCTGAGTGGGTTGAAACGGTGCCAAGAACGAGCCAATAAAGGTGATAAAGTACATGCAGGGGATGGCTGGGGATGACAAAATGGATCAATAGCGAGCTCATAAAAAGGAGATGCTCGACTGGATGCATCGAGAATCCCGACCATGGCCCGGGATTGACGTTGCGATGATGAACGGCATGAAAAAGCTTGTAGAACAAGGGGATGTGCAGGATCCGGTGCCACCAGTAGAAATGCAAGCTCTGCCATATCTGCAGTAGAGGGAACCACAGGCAAAACCAAATCCAGCCATCGCTGAACTGGTAGATTCCTATATAGCCGGAGGCAAACGACCAGAGCAGCAGAACCTCGAAGCCGACCCAGACCGGCAGGCCGCTTGCAAGGGACCAGAACATATTGTCATAGACATTGTCGTTGAATGAAAACAGTCTGTTTTTTTTCATTTCTGGCTGGGTGTCGAATTTAAACTTCATGCCTTGGCCCTCGCGCATATAGAACCACCAGTGCAGCCCGCCGGTCACTATCAGAAACAGTGCTAAATCCCTGGCGGCGACCATCGAGATCCATCCTGGGGCAAGCGTCGACATTGCCTCCATCGAGGGCATAAAGAGATAGAAGGTGATGAAAGACAGGATAAGAAAAATCGTCCGGTCCGATTTCTGCAGCCAGTAGTTCCAGACGAAGCTAAGCCAGTCCCCGGGTTTTGGCGGCCACTCGAAAAAAGGGTAGAAGCCGACCGGCAGCCGGGGATGGAAATGCCACTGCTCGCTCATTGCTTGATCTGGTTTTGCCGATTCCTGCATGGTCTAATTATAGCTTTATTTAAATCGATCCGAAATCGCAAATCGCTAGACAATCACACGCAGCTTCTTGTCGAGGATTCGTATTTCGAGGCGTCTGGTTCGAGGGTAGGCTATCTCGCCGTCGGCCTCCACCACTAATGGCTTGTCGGACTCTATCACGACTCGGCGGGCCTGATGGATGCTAAGGATAGGCTCGTTGAGGTGGGTTCCCTTGGTGATTTTGGGGATCAGGCGCATGATTCTCAGCCTCCCGATGCCATCCGCCACCATCACGTCAAGCAGGCCATCGTCCACCTCGGCCTCGGGGCAGACCCAAAAGCCGCTGCCAAAGCAGCGGCCGTTGGTGATCGCGGTCATGGTCGTCGACTGCTTAAATGGCGCCTGGTCGTCGATCTGGATCGTGACCTCCGGGATATCATAGTCAATCAGGGTCCTCATGATCGCGGCGAGATAGGCCGACATGCCGCTCAGAAATCTCGGCACCTTGGTAAAGTTAAGGGCGGCCTGTGCACCGAAGCCGATATCCATGCCGTTCATGAAATAGTGCGGTTCGCTGTCTTTTTCAGAATCCAATTGAGCGTCCGACATACGAGCGACATCAAAGAGCTTTGTCTGAGCTTTGCTGATCTTGCCGATCGCCGCTCGCCAATCGAACACCTTGCCTCCAATGGCGGTCTGCGGCGGGATCATTTTGGCGAAATCGTCGCCATTGCCGAGCGGTATCACCCCGAGCGCAATCGTCTCCTGTTCGCTTGAGGCCCGCAACAGCCCGTTCACGACTTCGTGTACCGTGCCATCGCCGCCGATAGTGACCACTGTGTCGTATTTCGCCGTCGCCTGTTCGGCTATCGTGGAGGCCTCGAGCGGTGCAGTAGTGGCGGCCACATCGAACTCAATGCCGGCCTCAACGAGTCCCTGTCGAACCGCTGGCCAGTGCTTTCTGACCCTGCCGCGTCCGGCTGTCGGGTTGTAGATAACGAGTATTGAAGGCATCTTTATCTCTTCTACTTTCCCTCTAAATAGAGTAGAATTGCGCGAAGATGTTGTATTTCCATTGAATTATAACATTCGAGCCATATATACTAATTGATCATTGTATGCGCAAAATGCAATCAGAATATGGAGGACAAGATGGTTGGAAGAATGAGGGTAATTGTCAATCGAGTAAAGAGAGCATATCGTTTTCCGCGTTCCCCTGTCAACAATACCAAGCGCCTTGCCGAGAGATGCGCCGAGGAATGGAGCCATGAATATCCGCCAGGCACACCGCTCGAGTTCATTCGCGATGAGATACTGGAGTGCTGGAAACGGCAATGAAACAGTTTTTATCGCTTTCCCGCTAGAGTTGTTTTGACAGGTCTTCGCCAGTTGACAAGAGTGCTGGCAACGCCGGTCATTACCAGTACCCCGCCGATTCCCATAGCGAGCGTGAATTGCTCCTCAAGAAGCGCTATGCCGGCAATAATGGAGGTGACCGGCAAGAGCATCAGAAAGGGCGATATCTTGCTGACATCGCAGATCCGCAGGAGGTGGTACCAGATACTGTAGCCCACAACTGTCATGATAAAGGACAAGTAGAACACTATCGACCAGTCGACAAGGCTGGCGCTGACGATGGAGTGCCACTGACCCTCCTCGATGACTAGCGATATCAGCAGCATTTGCGGCGCCGCGATGACCGCAACCCAGGCCAGTATGGTGATGCCCGAGAGTGACTTGAGGCGGCTAATCATGATCTGCGCTATCGCCCAGAAAACTGCGCCTGATATCACCAGGGCGACACTGTCTAGACTATCGCTTAGTCTCGGCTCGCCGGCAATGACGACGACACCGGCAAATGCGAGTCCCATTCCCAATGCTCTAGGCCAGCCAAGCCTCTCTTTAAGGATAATGGTGCTAAGGAGCGCCAGAATAGGACCCTCAAGCTGCACCAGAATGGAAGCTGTCGATACGTCAATGCCCTTCAGTCCATAGTAGGTGAGCCCATACTGTATCGTCGAACCTATAAAGGCGACCATAAAGAGATCCTTCATATATTCCCATGGCGGCTTGGTAAACCATACCAGTACCAAACCCGCGATACCGAAACGCAGCGACATAAGCAGTAAAGGGGGGAACTGGTCCATGCCAATCTTTGTCAGGGCATAGCCAAAACCCCAGGTGATTGGAACGATGAGCGCTAAAAGGATTTGTCTAGTGGTCATAAAGTGGTTTCTTGGATATTAGACATAAAAGGGGGTCGCTCCCGACCCCCTTATTTAGAGCTAGTATTGAATTAACGAGATCTATAATAGAAAAGTCCAATCAAAATCAGAGATACCAAAATGAGACCATAAAAACCCCCATCAGTGTTTATTGTTTTAGATACATATGCGTGATAGAGTGGAACCAAAACTAACAAAACTTGAGCTCCGATTAGCGGCATGGTTGCTTTTTTCAATTGAGCTTCTGAAGTCCAGCTTGGAAGCATCCAAAACATAAATCCGATAACCACCAGCGCAGAACCAAAATGCTCAGCCATAGTTACAATGCCGTCAAGGCCTTCTGCACCCCATCCTTCTCCCTGGGGGAGTGCCAATCCAAGACCCATCATCACTCCCATCAACATGTGGAGTCCGCCAAATACCTTATAAATTAATGCTAAAGTCATAATATTCCCCTTATATAATTATCTAAGAACTATCTATCAAAAGCACGAATATGGTGATGTGATTTGACCATACCGTTACTATCAAATTTTACTATAAACATGACATTCGAGGGCACATCGCTAGGATCATCGACGCTATGGGTAGCGACCAAGACCTCATCGTTTTGATACAGCAGTTCGCCAAAACCAGGGCACAGGTCCGTCTCTTTGCACCACTCCAGTGTGCCGTTGCGGTCTTCTTCAAAGTCAGTAAACATGTTCAACCATACAAAGTCATCCGCCAGTAACGACGACAGACCTTCAAGGTCTTTGTCTCTGCACGCCTTAATCCAATGTGTCATGTAGCTTTCATAACCTATCGCCATACCGCTCTTCTTATTGTTGTTGGGTTGAGAATCAATATAACCTACAAGGAACAATAGAGCAAATTAATTTCTTAAACGATAGGATTTAAGAGTAATTCTTTGAGCCAAAACTAGGCTTTGGAGCAAACTCATCAAGGTCTTGAAAAGGATAGCTGGGCCGATTTCTATGGTTATTCGTTAGCGCTCTGAGGTCCTGATTGACTGCGCCATCACTAAGCACCATAAAAGAGGGTGCCGAGAGGCTTTGCAGTTCAGGCGCAAGGTAGCCTGACTTGACCACCAAGAGGCGGTAATCATCGAGGTTTATTTGCAGATCTGTAAAGTCGGAGAGTTGATGAAACGGCCTCCTATATTTGCTGACAACCAGAGTGACATTCTGTAGACTGACTATAGCGCACTGGTTTCTGAAATAGACGCTCTTGGCGAGGCATCTGAGTTCCGGTCCGCCACCTCCAAAGCCGTTTCCGATAACGAACTCTCTGGATTTTTTAAGCTCTCTGTAGACACTCTCAGAGGCAATTCCTGCAAAAAGGGCGCGACCAATTCCGTGTCTCAGTATCGCCTCCAGAACGTCGGCACGGTCACCGACGCCGCCGGCTGTCGGGTTATCTCCGCTGTCGGCGATGATAGAGAATCTCTGCGGAAGTCTCGCCATAGCGGAGTCAATGTCGCCAGACTCCATATCGAAAGCTAATTGATGACGGGACTGCCAGTAGAGCTTTGCAATCTGAGAGCAGACCATGCTGCCGGACTCTTTGCTTGTGCAGGTCACTACAGCGGCCGCCGTCGCCCGAGCCGTGTCGGCCCAGACATAGCCCACCAACAGATTGCAATCGACAATCCCGTCGCTCTTGTCAAACTCGTCGAGTTGTGCATAAATTGAGCGGCAAGGCTCAGCCAGGGTGGAGGACATCTCGCCGGAGACGAGGACCGGAACAGGACACCAGGCGACATTCATTCTTTGCCCGCCTGATAGCATGTCGCTGAGCATCTGTGCGGCCCTATGATAGGTCCTGTTTATGTCAATATGAGGCGCCGTTCTGAATGCCGCGAAGGCATCGATATTGCCGACAATCTTATCTGTTAGCTGACCATGAAGATCATAACTAAGCGAGATGATGCAGTCCTCGCCAACCACCTTTCGCGCCAACTCTATCCATTCGCCCTCTGGGTCGTCGATGTCGTCGACATACATAGCGCCGTGCATCAGCAGCAGTAGGCCGTCTAGATGCCCTAGAGTCTCGAGTTCAACGACAAAGCGGGCCTTTATTTGTTCAAAATAGCGAGCTTCAATCGGGCCTCCGGGTAGCGATTTATTGAAGAAAACAGGGCAAGCCTTGATCTCGTAGTCATGAAAAGGAAAGCCGACAAGGTCAAGCAATTCTTGACCTTGAAGGCTTACAAAATCGCTCTCTTTTTGGTAGTGTGGTGAGTAGCTACTGCACTCGGTGCTGATTCCGCCTATGGCAATTTTTTTCATAGCCATGCGGTGAAAGTCAAAGTTTCGTCAACTCCAGCCAGTCACCACCTTGACTTCGATGAACTCCTTGAGCCCAAACTCGCCATTCTCGCGACCAATTCCAGAGTGCTTGTAGCCGCCAAACGGCGCGCCGCTGGCAGAACTCTTGCCGTTTACCTCGACGATTCCTGAAAGCATCCTTCTAGAAACGCGTTTGGCTTTTTCCGGGTCCTGGGTCTGGATATAGTTGGTTAAGCCGTATGGCGTGTCGTTGGCGATCTCGATAGCTTCCTCTTCGCTGTCGAATGGAATCATGGACAGTACCGGGCCGAAGATTTCAGTCTGCGCGATCGTCATTTGGTTGTCGACGTCGGCAAAGACAGTCGGCTTGACGAAATAGCCGGTCTCTAAACCCTCGGGCTTTCCAGCGCCGCCTACGACCAGAGTTGCGTTCTCGTCAATGCCGGCCTGAATGAGTCCTTGAATCTTGTCGAACTGCAGTTGCGAGACAACCGGGCCAAGATGCTTTCCCTGCTTTGATGCGATATCGACGCTCGTAGAGATTGCAGTCTGTTTGGCTATTTCGACTGCCTTGTCGTAATAGGAGCGCTCTACCAGCATTCTTGTCGGTGCATTGCAGGACTGTCCAGCGTTGTTGAAGCAGTGCCTGACGCCTCTCTTGACCGCATTATCGTCTGCATCGGCGAAAATAATGTTGGCGCCCTTGCCGCCGAGCTCCAGTCCAACCCTCTTGAAGTCGTCCGCCGCGTTATGAGAGATGAGCGAGCCCGCTCTGGTGGATCCCGTGAAGGAGATCATGTCGATGTCCGGGTGAGAGGTCAGCTGGCTTCCGACACCTGCGCCGTCGCCATTGACCAAGTTAAATACGCCAGCCGGACATCCGGCCTCGTCGAGCATTTCAGCAAAGATCATTGAATCCAGAGGAGCTAGTTCAGAAGGCTTCAGGACCATCGTGCAGCCGGCAGCGATGGCAGGGATGACCTTAAGCGCGACCTGACTGATTGGCCAGTTCCAGGGCGTAATAAGTGCGCAGACCCCTTTGGGTTCATAGATCAGTCTATTGTCAGAGTCATCGAGGGGCTCTTCAAACTCGAATTTTTTAAGCTGCCTAAGAAACTCTTTAATGGCATTTGTGCCGGAGGTCGCCTGCGATGCCCTAGAGAAGTCAATCGGCGCGCCCATCTCCATTGAGATGGCCTGTGCCATATCGTCCATCCTTCTTTCATAGATGTCATAGAGTCTTTCCAGTAGCGCTATTCTCTCTGCCTTAGTTGAAATCGACCAAGAGGGCAGCGCCGCTCTTGCCGCGGCAACCGCAGCATCGGTGTCAGCTTGAGAGCCAAGAGAAACGATCGCGCAGACACTCTCGTCCGACGGGTTTATGACATCGAGATCGTTCTTGTTTGAAGCATCGACCCACTCACCGTTAATATAGAATTTTCTTTTATCCAACATAATATTCTCCTAATTTATAGCGCTAGGCGTTTGCTAAACGCTCTACCGCTTCCTTGATATTGTCCATACTGGTCGCAAAAGAGAACCTCACATATCCAGGGGCTCCGAAAGCTGAACCCGGAACTAGCGCGATATTGAGCTTTTCTAAGCAGTAAGTTGCAAAGTCTACATCATCAATGAGGCCTAGTCTATCGATAAGACCCTGGACCCTTGGGAATGAATAGAATGCACCGCTCGATCTAGGACACTCGATACCCTCAATTGCGTTCAAGCTCTCGAGCAGAAAATCGTGTCTTTGCTCGAAAGCTTCAACCATGGTTTCGATGAATGCTTGATCGCCGTTAAGAGCCTCGACAGCGGCTGCCTGGGCAATGGATGTCGGGTTCGAGGTTGATTGCCCTTGGATCTTTTTCATGGCCTTGATGATATCCTCTGGACCTGCGGCGTAACCTATCCTCCAGCCCGTCATAGCGTAGGCCTTAGAGACGCCGTTGAGGATAATTGTTCTGTCTTTTAGTTTCGGGCATGCCATCGCGATATTGACAAAATCGTCATCGCCCAAAAGAATATGCTCGTAAATATCGTCGCTGATTATATAAACCTGAGGGTGCCTCTCCAGCACCTTGCCGAGCTCCTCGATCTCTTCCCTTGTATAGACCGCTCCGGTAGGGTTTGAGGGGCTGTTTAGCACTAATAGTTTGGATTTTTCGGTGATACTGGATTCGAGTTGCTTTGGGGTGATCTTAAAGTCCTGGTCAAGGTCAGTCTCGATAATCACCGGAGTGGCGTCTGCGAGAATGGCCATATCCGGATATGAGACCCAGTAGGGTGCAGGTATGATGACCTCATCACCCTCATCGAGGATGGCCTGGCAGAGGTTATAGAAGACCTGCTTTCCGCCACAAGAGGCCATCACCTCATTGGCGCTATATTCGAGCTCGTTGTCGCGCATGAATTTATCGCATATCGCGCTCTTTAGCTGAGCTGTGCCGTCTACCGCGGTATAGCGGGTTTGTCCGCCCCTGATCGCGTCTACAGCGGCTTTTTGGATATTGCTCGGGGTGTCGAAGTCTGGCTCCCCGGAACCCATAGGTACAACTTTAATTCCCTGCGCCTTCAATTCATTGGCTTTTGCGGTGACAGCCATTGTTGCGGAAGGTTTTACTTTTTGAACTCGATTTGACAGAATTGATGACATAGAATGAACTTTATATATGGTTTAAAATTAAGTGTTTATGTTAATGCAAATTCGCCAATAATGGCCAGAAAATTTCAACTAATGGCTAGAAAATTTCAACTAGAATCAGCTTTCTCGCCGAGAGGTGACCAGCCGACTGCGATAGATCAATTGATGAAGGGCATCAATTCAGGCGCCAAGTACCAGACCCTTTTGGGAGTCACCGGCTCCGGCAAGACTTTTACCCTTGCCAATGTGATAGAGAAAAGCCAAAAGCCGAGCCTCATAATGGCGCCGAATAAAACTCTCGCGGCGCAGCTCTACAGCGAAATGAAGGAGTTCTTTCCGAGTAATGCGGTGGAGTATTTTGTCTCCTACTATGATTATTATCAGCCCGAAGCCTATGTTCCTGCATCCGACACCTATATCGAGAAGGACTCCTCCATCAACGAGCAGATCGAGCAGATGCGCCTGTCTGCCACAAAAGCCCTACTGGAGAGGAAGGACGTCATCATCATTGCCAGCGTTTCAGCGATATACGGTCTGGGCGATCCGGACAGTTATATGAAAATGCTCCTGCATCTGAGCGTCGGCGAAATTACCAATCAACGGGAGATCCTTTCCCGGCTCGCAGAAATGCAATACACTAGGAACGATGTGACGCTGATGCGCGGCACTTTTCGAGTAAAAGGGGAGGTTATCGACATCTTTCCGGCGGACTCCGAGGAAAGGGCGATAAGGGTCGAGATGTTCGATAACGAGGTCGAGAGGCTGTACTGGTTCGACCCCCTAACCGGCGAGAAACTGAAACCGCTCCAACGCATAACGGTCTATCCAAAGACCCACTACGTGACCCCGAAATCGACCATACTGAATGTCTTGGACGACATCAAGCTGGAACTCGCCAAGCGCAAAAAAGAGCTAATCGCTGAACAAAAACTGGTCGAGGACCAGCGCCTCTCGCAAAGAGTTATGCTCGATATGGAGATGATGAGAGAGCTAGGCTATTGCTCTGGAATCGAGAATTATTCGCGCTACCTGTCAGGCCGAAAGGAGGGTGAGCCGCCGCCCACCTTGATGGACTATTTGCCCGATGATGCGCTCGTTATACTTGACGAGTCGCATGTTAGCGTGAGTCAGATAGGTGGCATGTACAACGGTGACAGGTCGCGCAAGAAAACTCTCGTGGATTTTGGTTTTCGTCTCCCCTCGGCGCTCGACAACAGGCCTCTAAGGTTTGATGAATTTACCGAGCGGGTAAAGCATTGCATCATGGTTTCCGCCACCCCTGCGGATTTTGAGCTGAAGGTATCCACGGTCATCGCCGAGCAGGTTGTAAGGCCGACCGGTCTGCTGGACCCGGCGATCTCCATAAGGCCGGTGGAGACCCAGGTGGACGATTTACTCTCAGAGATAAATAAAAGAGTCGCGCTGAAGGAGCGGGTTCTCGTTACCACTCTCACCAAGCGAATGTCAGAGCAACTGAGCGACTATCTCAACGACCACAATGTCAAGGTCAGATATCTCCATTCGGATATCGATACGGTAGAGCGGGTGGAGATTATTCGTGACCTGAGGCTGGGCGTTTTTGATGTTCTGGTGGGCATTAACTTGCTCCGTGAAGGGCTGGACATTCCCGAAGTCTCGCTGGTTGCAATTCTAGATGCTGACAAGGAAGGCTTCCTGCGCTCTGAACGTTCACTCATTCAAACCATGGGTCGCGCCGCCAGGCATATAAACGGTGCCGTTATACTGTATGCTGACAGAGTAACAGGTTCGATGCAGAGGGCAATCGACGAGACCACCAGGAGGAGAAATAAGCAACAGGATTTCAATGACAAACACGGCATAATACCAAAAGGGGTCGTCAAGCCGATCGTCAACATACTGGATACCGATTTGTCGGTAGGCGAGATGGACGAGGATGGTATGGAGATAGTGCATCGTAATCTTTCGCCTGTGCAGCTGGCGAAGGAACTGAAAAGCCTCGAGAAGCAAATGTATAAATACGCAGAAGAGCTTAAGTTTGAGCAGGCCGCCGATATACGTAACCAAATAAAAGAGTTAAAGGATGGACAGTTTAAGTAGTAAAACGCTCAATATAACGGAGATATTCTATTCCCTCCAGGGGGAGGCCAGAGAGGTCGGCATTCCTACCGTCTTTGTGCGCCTAACAGGTTGCCCGTTGAGGTGCAATTATTGTGATACAACCTACGCCTTCAAGGGCAACAACCCGTTAACCGTAGAGGGTATTATAAAACAGATTGAGGTATACAATACAAACCATGTCTGTGTCACCGGGGGAGAGCCGCTGGCGCAAAAAAACTGCCACATATTGCTCGACTCCCTGGTAGAAAAAGGCTGCCAGGTTTCGCTGGAGACGAGCGGCAGCATTGATATTTCACAGATCAACAGGGGCGTCTCCGTGGTGATGGACATCAAGACCCCGTCATCCACGGAAGCAAGGCAAAACAGGTACGAAAACATTGCTTTGCTGGAGGCCAAGGACCAGTTAAAGTTTGTTATTGCTTCAAGGGAAGACTTTGTTTGGTGTTGTAATCTAATGGAAAAACACAACACCGAAGCGGAGGTTCTTTTTTCACCCGTCTATGAGAGCTTAGATCCAACGGAACTGGCTGAGTGGATTCTAGAGGGGCAGCTCAATGTCCGCCTCCAGCTGCAACTTCACAAAATCCTATGGGGTGAAGCAGAAGGCAGATAAACGATCACTGAATCGTTATTTGCTGAATTTCATGTTTATCCTTTGTTGGTTTTGGTATCGTCACGATTAACACACCGTCTTCGAACTGAGCAGTAATGCCAGACCTGTCGGTATTTTTTGGAATCAGGAATTGCTGTACGAAGGATTTTCTGGAATGGCCAGATTCGCCGCTGGTCTGTTTTTCTGCCTTGATGACTAGAACATTTTTTTTGATATGTATGTCAAGGTCCTCTTTGTCTATCCCGTTAAGGGTGATTTTGAGTGTTATGCTGTTTTCATCGTCACTCTGACTTACAGATAGCCATCTGTTGTCATTATGTCTTTTACCAGTCCTATCAAACAAATGCTTGTGGTGCATATCCATCATCTTCATCTGATAAAACATGCGCTTCATCATAGACTCAAAGTCGTTATTAATAGGGCTGTGCGCCAACACTGAACCAGAAAGGAAAAACAAGGCAATAATGTAGATTTTCTTCATATTGGTTTGAACAAAGTAGTTGCAAGAAACCTATTATAAAAAAATCCTTATATAAAATCAAGAATCTGAATCGATAGAGTTTCTAGCATCATTATTTTTGATTCAAATCAAGTCCTCTTTCCTGCTCTATATATATAATGCAAACTCTTTATCTAGGTAAATTCTGAAGCCGGTCATCGATTCGGCGAATAACAGCAGTATATGGGACTCTTTGACATTGATTTAATCAACAAGTATAACCGCTCCGGTCCAAGATACACTTCATATCCGACGGCTAACAATTTTTCTGAATTGTCCCTCGAGGACTACAAACAACAGAGCGTTTTGAGCAACCGGCGCAGAACATCAATCTCGCTGTATTGCCATATCCCTTTTTGCGATACGGTGTGTTATTACTGTGGTTGCAATAAAGTTGTAACGAAAGACAAAAGCAGAGCAGAGCCCTATATAGACGCATTGTTCAAAGAGATCGAGATACAGTCGTCCTTGTTCGATAAAGAGCGGCTAGTTGAACAGATGCATTTTGGCGGCGGCACACCGACATTTTTCTCGGGAAAGCAAATAATTCGACTAAGCAACAAGCTGCAACAGTCATTCAATTTTTCACCAAGCGGCGAATACTCTATCGAGATTGATCCGCGCGGTATAGACGAGGACCTGATGGAGTCTCTGGCTATGGCAAGGTTTAACCGTATCAGTCTCGGAGTGCAGGACTTTGACCTGGAAGTCCAAAAAGCGGTCAACAGAGTGCAGAGCTTTAAACAAACAAAGGCGGTTGTAGAGCTGTCACGAAAAAATGGCTTCAAATCCATCAGCATTGATTTGATTTATGGCCTCCCTAGACAGTCCAAAGATACCTTCAAAAGGACGCTTGAAAGAGTTAAGGAACTGCGTCCAGACAGGATTTCGCTTTTTAACTATGCGCACTTGCCGGAACTGTTTAAGCCGCAAAGGAGGATCGTCGCGGAGGAATTGCCGAGTCCAAGTGAAAAGCTCAACATTTTTCACTATTCGTTGGAATATTTAACCGGTCTGGGCTACATATATATAGGCATGGACCACTTTGCCTTGCCGGATGATCCCCTCGCCATCGCGCAAAGCGATGGCAATCTTTATAGAAATTTCCAGGGCTACTCAACCCACTCGGAGTGCGACATTGTCGGTCTTGGCTTGAGTTCGATAGGGCAGGTGGCAGACAGCTTTTCCCAGAATGAAAAGAGTTTGGAGAAATACTATCAAGCCCTGAAATCAGGACAACTGCCAATTAATAAGGGGCTGATTATCAATCAGGACGACAAAATTAGAAGAGCGTTAATTATGGAGCTGATTTGTCACTTCGAGGTGAATATTTCGCGTCTTGAGGAGCGCTATTCGATTAAGTTTACAAACTATTTTGCAGACAGCCTTGAAAAACTAGTGGAAATGCAAAATGACGGCCTGGTTGAACTGAAGAGTAACTCCATAAAAGTGATGGATAGGGGGAAACTTCTTGTTCGAAACATCTGCATGCTTTTTGATAGTTATCTAGAGCTAAGTGACACCAGCTTTTCAAAGACAATCTAGCAACTATAACTACATTGTAATTAGTAAATTATCATTATAAAATAAAGCAATAATCAATGCTAGGGACTAAGCTATATTTACTATTATGAGTCGCCAAAACTGACTTATTTAGATATTCAATCTAAGCGCTGTTTCTAGTATCAATTAAGACTACTGTTTCTGTGCATGAACAGTCGGTGTTGCAGATTTGACGTTGAGGTTTTAGGCGCGATGTCTGAGCGTATGGTCCGTCAAGTTCAATTACACAAACTGCTTTAGAGTGATTAAAAAGGTAAATAAACAATTTTAAAGCTGCCTAAATACCACCCTCAATTCTTGCTTTTGCTTTGTCAATAGCAACGTGATATTGAGGGTCTTCAAGAACG
>CAJWTP010000004.1 GCA_913047325.1 uncultured Gammaproteobacteria bacterium | reverse complement strand
CCTTAAACAAGAATTCTGCACGTTTACCCATAATATTAATTAGGACATTTAGTCTACCACGATGCGCCATACCAAGACAAACCCTCTTCATTTCATGCTGACCGGAGTGTTCGATAAGCACGTTAAGTAATGGAATTAATGAGTCACTTCCCTCGAGGGAGAAACGTTTTTGGGCAACATATTTATTGTGCAAGAACTTTTCAAAAACCTCAGCTACCGTGAGTCGTTGTAGAAGCCATTTTTTCTCTTCTGAGGGGCTATGGAGCTGGTTAGACTTTGTTTCTATTTGACGCTGAATCCATTTCCTTTCTTTAATATCAGGTATGTGCATATATTCGACGCCCAAACTTGTGCAATAGGTCTTGTCAAGGGATTCGACAAGTCCGCGCAGTGTATTACAGTTTGGCCCAAGATAAGAACCCACATCGTAAGATTTATCAAGATCAGAATCACTCAGTCCAAATTCTGAGAGCTTGAATTCTGGGATTGGATGATGCCTAGGTCTTTTTAGAGGGTCTAGTTTTGCTCGTAGGTGGCCAGAGAATCGGTAAGCATATATGAGACGAAGAACGCCAAGCTGTTTGTCGGTTTTGCCTTGTGGTTGTGGGTTATAAGAGAGAGACTCAAAATTATTTTCGCCGTATCTAACGAAACGCTCGATAACATCCTGATGAGAATTAGAGTTGCTGTTCATTTTTTCAAAATGTAAAAGGAATTCTACTCGACGATGTCAGGGCTTCCGTAAAAAACCCTCGACCACTTTCCTTGCTACTTAATAGCTTAAAAGTTATATTGTCTGCCGTCATCAAAATTGTCACTGTAAGTGAGTTTTCTATATAACAGAGATTATATAGTTATTGCTTTGGTATAGCTGAAAAATATATAAAAAAATATAATTTTTTTGCAATATGAAGTTTGATTATTTTTTGTTTGAAAATTTAACACAAAAACACATTAAAATGTCTCCTATAAGTGACTCAATTCTTAATTCAAAATTCACTATTAAGCTAATGATTAATATTCATGTTTTAAGCATATATGAACAATCTATTTAAAATTCTAGGCGAGAAACAATATGTCCTCGCTGATGGCGCAACTGGCACTAACCTATTTGCTATGGGCCTTGAGGCCGGTGATCCCCCAGAACCTTGGAATATTAGTCATGTAGATTGTATTAGAGCGCTTCATCAAGGTTTTGTCGATGCTGGTTCTGACTTGATTTTAACCAACAGTTTTGGTGGTAATTCCTTTAGGCTAAAGCTTCATAATCTAGAGGACCAAGTGTTTGAGCTAAACAAGGCCGCTGCAATGATTGCAAGAGAGGTTGCCGATGGAGCAGGCCGGACAGTAGTGGTTGCAGGATCTATAGGCCCGACCGGTGAAATGATTGAACCACACGGGTTAATGACAGCAAAACAAGCGACAGACGCTTTCAAGGAGCAAACAGAAGGTCTTGTCGAGGGCGGTGTCGATGTGTTGTGGTTAGAAACTATGTATTCAATGGAAGAGCTCGAAGCGGCTATTGAGGCAGTTGAACAATTTGATATTCCGGTATGTGCAACCATGAGTTTTGATACTGCAGGGAAAACAATGATGGGTGTTACGCCAGCAGAACTAGCTAAAAGATCACAAGGCCTTGGATTGTTTGGACTTGGCGGAAATTGCGGTGTTGGGGCAGCAGACCTATTGGCAGCGATTATAGATATTAATCGCAATATGACTGACGATACGATAATTATTGCCAAGGCAAATTGCGGTATTCCGGAATTTCATGACGGAAGTATTGTGTATTCTGGAACCGAAGAGTTGATGGCTGAGTATGCTCATCTAGCATTAAATTCTGGTGCTAGAATTGTTGGTGGCTGCTGTGGTACAAGTTTTGATCACATTAGAGCTATGCGAAAGGCGATGGATGAACATGAAATGAACGATTTGCCAAATTTGCAAGAAATTGAAGAAAACGTCGGCGAACTCTCGGCTGGATCGAAAGCAATTCTTACAGGTCAGAGCGCTACTGTAAAGAAACAAAGAAGAAGTAGACGCACAAGATAAAAGAGAAGAACAAAGGATGCTGGATAAAAAATTCAATGCAAACCTGGAAATCCAGATTTGCCTATGTATTCTGATACAGAAGATAAGAAAATACTTGAAGCAGCAGCAAAGCGTTGAAAGGATAAATGAATAAAGAGAAAACAACCAATATCTGCAGATTCATTCTAATCAAATATTTTTTATATGGTTAATTTTCACTCTTTTTAATTAGATATAAAAAAATATTTATGTTATTATTCGTTTCTTAATGCTATTTTCTTGTGTATTATTTTTTTTGATTCTTAGTAAAAATAGATAAAGTATGACACCACCGAAAAAAGGCGTATCGATAATTGATAAGCAGTTGCCAAGTTTTGGTACCGATAAGCATCTCGAGGCGTCAATTGGTAAACAGGTAAGGTTAGCTCGAAAAGCTGCCGGTGTAACGCTTCAGCAATTGTCGAGACAATCGCAACTTTCGGCTAGCATGCTTTCAAAAATCGAAAATGGACAAATCAGTTCTTCACTTAGAACAATACAATTAATTTGTCATGCCCTAAATATCACAATAACCACGCTATTCAAGCAACACGATAAAGAAGTAGAACCAACCTTTATCAAGTCAGGCGCTGGTCTAACAATTGAGCGGGGTGGGACACATAAAAAAAGACACTATCAATTGTTAGGGCATACTGTTGGTGGTCCATTGAAGGTAGAGCCTTGCCTTATTACAGTTTCATCTAAGGATTATGAATTCCCGGAGTTTCAACATCAAGGTGTTGAGTTTATCTATATGCTTAAAGGTGAGATGGATTATTATTATGGTACTAAGGTTTATCACTTTACAGAGGGCGACTCACTATACTTTGATTCAGATAAACCTCATGGACCTAAAAAAATTCTTTCCACTGAATGCCAGTTTTTAGCCGTTATTTGTTCAAACAGTATAGCTTGAATGAAGTTTTATATCCTCTAATTAACATTCAATAAATTAGTGATAATTTAATAATCAAAATTTTCTCTTAAGTTAATCACTTTTTCATAATAATCACAATCAATTTTCGTCTATAACAGAAGAAATATTGATATCTTATTAATTTCCTTAAAATCAAAAAAATTTCTTGACAAGGAAATAATATTTGGCGTATACTTTTATTTAAATTTGTGGTGCTACAAAGACGTAATTTTGCTAGAAATAAAAGGATTGATTTTGCCTTTGCCTATCTGATTATTCTGAATTAACCTGCAAATATGTTTGTGTCTTTATTTTGTTTTATCATGGTAAATATCGCGAAAACAAAGATAAAGGTATAGAGGGGGAAATCTAAAAAAGATTCTTTTTAATTTTAACGGAGAGATTAAATGACAGATTTAGAACAGCACGTTAACGCACCTGGACGCGACAAGCTAGTAAAGGAAGTTAAAGCTAAGATCGATGCTTTGGGTATTAAATATGTATATTATCAATTTGTTTCAGTTACCGGTCGTATTGTCGGTAAAGGTATTCCTGGTCGTCACTGGGAACGATTGGCTGAAAAAGGATTTCAATTGGTATACGGTTCAACAGCTAATTTATTTGTTGACCGTCATGGCCATTATATCGGTTATGGACCTGAGGCTTCTGAGCTTGTCGGTATAGCAGATCCTGAAACCTTTTGTCAACTGCCATGGGATAAGCGCGTCGCTCGCGTTTTCTGTAGACTTTATAGAAACCGTGAGGAGCGTGAAAACCCGGGTGCAGCTTTAACTTCTGATTGTCGCGGAAACCTTTATAGGCAACATAAGGAGTTCCAAGACCAGTATGGTTTAGATATGCGCTGCGGCACAGAGCCAGAGATGATGTGGCTTAAGCGAGGTGAAGATGGTAGGCCAAACGGTGGTGTTACCAAGCCTAACTGTTACCATATTGACCAGTTTGAAGAGCTACGTCCTGTATTTATGAAGGTTATTGAATATTCAGAGCAAATGGGTCTTGACATTATTCAGGGTGACCACGAAGATGCTCCGGGCCAACTTGAGCTTAATACTCAGTTCGATGATGTCTTGCGTAATGCAGACCGTCTGACGACTTATCGTCAAATTTGTGCGCAGGTTGCACGTGAGTTTGGTTTGATTGCCTGCTTTATGAGTAAGCCATTTATGGGTGTTTCGGCTTCAGGTTGTCACCATAATATGTCTTTGTGGAAAGGTGGCAAGGATGTATTCCATCCAGAGATTGCCTCTATTGATGGAGAACTTCCAGGTATGTCAGGATGCTACACTTACAAAGAGGGTGGCGAAAACACGTTCATGCCAGATCCTTCAATTGACGAAGTTAAGCCTGGCCCTATTGGCCTAAATTCGATTGGTGGCGTTATCAAGCATTTACCAGCACTTACCTCAATTGGCTCTTCTACAGTAAATTCATATCGTCGTCTTTGGGATACCGGTTTCTGGGCGCCAATTTTTGCTGACTGGGGTTACCAAAACCGTACCTGTGCGCTTCGTGTTTCTGCCCCAGGTCGTTTCGAATACCGCTCAGTTGACTCAATGGTGAATCCTTACCTGATGGGCTCAGCCTTGTTAAAGGCAATGGGTGACGGTATTGATAATAACATCGATGCGGGTGAGCCTGAAGAGCGCAATATCTATGAAGCTTTGGAAGCAGGTAAAGATGTTAAGAAGTTGCCTATGTCATTAGGTGATGCGATGAATGAACTTGCAAACGATGAAGTAATCAAATCTGCAATGCCCGATGAAATGTATAAAGTCTACCACCACTACAAGAATGACGAGTGGGAAAGATTTAACCATACGGTTACAGATTGGGATGTTGAGACTTACTTGGATTGCTTGCCATAGGCTAGCTAGATTTAGGTTTTTATTTAGAGTACCCACCCTCCTAGGTGGGCAAATATTAGGATAGGAGATTTATTTATGTGCGGAATAGCAGGAATTATTCATAAACAAGGCGGGAAAAGCGTAAATATTGGTGAACAAATGACATCAATGTTGCAGGCTTTGAAACACAGAGGTCCGGATTCAACTGGTTATGCAATGTATGGACCAGATAACGGCAATCAGGTTTTACGCTTTAAAGTTGCTGAAGCAGCTGACCTAGAAGGAAGTTACGATATACATGCTGCCATCGAGTCGCGCTTGGCAACAATTGACTCACGCCTCGCTGAACTAGGAGTTAAGGTTGTTAGCAAAGAAAGTCCAACTGAATATGCTCATCGTTATGAGATTCAATTCTCGGGTGATATGCAAAAATTGGCAGACTTTATTGAGGATATTGAGGGTGTTGAAATTTTGTCTATCGGGAATTCACTTGAGCTTGTCAAAGATCTTGGAGACGCTGCGATTGTTTCTGAACAGTATGGTCTTAACAGTTTTAACGGTACCCACGGTATCGGACACACACGGATGGCAACAGAGTCAGATGTAGATATTCGTTCTGCGCACCCATATTGGGCGTACCCATTCAATGACGTTGCTGTTGTTCATAACGGTCAGCTGACCAATTACTGGACGAACAGACGCGCACTTGAGCGCAAAGGGCATCGCTTCTCATCTGACTGTGATTCAGAACTTATCGCGGTATATATTGCCGACAAAATAAGCGAGGGTGTTGATTTGGAAACGGCAATGAGAGACTCTGTTGAATTTCTTGACGGCGTTTTCACCTACCTGGTGGCAACAAAAGACGAACTTGGCATGGCAAAGGATGTTATGGCCGCCAAACCAATGGTTGTATATGAAGGCGATGATATGATTGCTCTTGCTTCAGAAGAAGTTGCAATTAGAAAGTTGTTTGATCATCCTATTGATACATTTGACCCATATCATGGAGAGGTAAAAGTATGGCAACATTAAATAAAGATAAGTCTCATGAAATGGGGCTTCATGAAGAGCAATTAAAAGGGCGTACTCAGCAACGTTTTTTCTCTGCTGATGAAAGTGAAAATCTAACTTATTTTCATTCATTTGACGTAGACACAAGCAAAAGTGCAACAATCGATGCACTCGAGATGACTCCAAGAGAGATCAATGGCGAAATTAGAACGTTAATGGAAAAAGGTATAGGAGACATTACGGTTGACAACCCTATGTCACGCCACGGCGTTGGTGTTGGTATTTTGAATCGTCTAAACCTAACTTTTTCAGACAGTCTAGGCTACTTCGGTTGCGGCTTAATTGATGGACCGAATGTTCATATTAAGGGTCGAGTTGGTTGGTCGTGTGCAGAAAACATGATGGCGGGTACCGTCGTTATCGAGGGTAATGCTGGTTCCACATTTGGTGCAGCTATTCGAGGTGGAGACCTTGTATGTAGGGGTAGTGTTGGTGCGCGCACTGGAATCGACCAAAAAGGAGGGACAATACTGGTTGGTGGTAATACAGGCGCTTTTTCTGGCTTTATGATGCAGCGTGGCCGTATGATTGTTTGTGGCGATGCTGGGATGAACCTGGGTGACTCAATGTATGACGGAACTATTTATATTGGTGGTGAGGTTGAAGAGCTAGGTGTTGACTGTGTACCAGGTGAAATGACTGAACTAGATATCCGTTACCTAACTTCAAAACTTGACCTTTATGGCATTAAAACGCCTAAAGGGGTTGAGAAAATGCAGAAGTTCGTTTCGGGTAAGCAATTGTGGAACTACGATAATCTAGAGCCACATGAAAAGAAAATAGTTCTGTAATAATACTTTTTAACTAAATTAATACAAGGAAATATTATGAGTGAAAAAGACGATAAATACAATTTAGGTAAAAGTTTTATCTTTCCAAAGGAAGTGATGAACGATATTCACATCAAGTCAGATTTGGGTCGTTACAGAATGAGAGGTTTCTCTCTATTCAAAAAGATTCCAACATGGGATGATTTGACTTTTATGCCAGGTACGCTAACCCGTTTTGTTATCGAGGGTTACAGGGAAAAATGTTTAACCAAGACCATTATTGGTCCTGAGGCTAAGAGACCTTTAGAGCTAGACATACCTATTTATGTAACTGGTATGAGTTTCGGTGCCCTGAGTTATGAAGCGAAAACAGCTTTGGCTCGTGGTGCTACTATGGCTGGTACGGCGACTTGTTCTGGTGAAGGTGGTATGATTCCTGATGAGAGGCGTTATTCTAGTAAGTGGCTCTATCAGTGTATCCAGTCTCGTTACGGCTTTAATCCTAACCACCTGCGTTTAGCTGATGGTGTTGAATTTTTTATCGGTCAGGGTTGTAAGGTCGGCTTAGGTGGACACTTGATGGGCCAAAAAGTAACAGACCAGGTTGCAGAGATGCGTTCACTGCCGGCTGGTATTGACCAACGCTCACCTGCAAGACACCCTGACTGGCTAGGCCCAGACGATCTAGCGCTTAAAATTGAAGAAATCCGTGAAGCGACAGACGGTCAAATTCCAATTCAATTAAAGTTAGGTGCTGCGCGTGTATACGATGACGTCCGTATGGCCGCTAAAACTGGCTGTGATAGTATCTATATTGACGGCATGGAAGGCGGTACTGGTGCAGGGCCTCACCTTGCAACTGAAGAAACTGGCGTTCCAGGTATCGCTGCGATTCGTCAGGCTCGTAGAGCGATTGATGATGTTGGCATGACTGGTAGAATTTCTTTAGTATATGCAGGTGGTATCCGTAATGGTGGTGATGTAGCAAAAGCTGTTGCACTTGGTGCGGATGCGGTTGCGATTGGTCATTCCGTAATGATGGCGCTTAACTGTAACAGAGATATTCCAGAAGCCGATTTTGAGGGTGAGATGGGTGTTAAGCCTGGTGAATGCTATCACTGTCATACTGGTCGCTGTACTGTTGGAGTTGCGACTCAAGACCCTGAGCTTAGAAAGCGTCTAGATCCGGATGCAGCTTCACAGCGTGTATATAACTTCTTACATACACTAGCAATTGAATGCCAAATGATGGCGCGAGCTTGTGGAAAGACTAATGTACATTCATTAGAGCCAGAAGATATAGCCGCTTTGACTATGGAGGCTTCAGCTTGTGCACAGGTGCCTATTGCAGGTTCTCAGCATACAGTTGGTCGGCCTGACATGACACGTTTTTAGATAAGGAGTAATCATGAGTAATAATGAAGAAGGGTATTTCATTGACAGCGACGGTCTAGACACCGTTCGTGAACAGGAAATTGGTCAACATATCGGTTATAGATACGATGTGAACTTAGTTCCAGATCTTAAGTATATTACACCTTTTTTGCAAAAATACATTGACAAGATGGGCTGGAAAGATCTTAATTGGTTGGAAGATGTTCATATGGGTTACGAAGAAGATCGTGCCGCAGTTTTTGATAGAAACATAAATGGCTGGGTAACAATTCCTGACACGATTGATCTACCTAATAACCAGCAAGAACGTGACATGATTGCACGTGAATTGTTGATCAAGTTCCAAATGTCTGAAGGTCATCCAATCGTTGATTTAAATAATGCTTACTCTAAATTTAAGTACTGGTAAGTAATTTTTGGGGTCAGCTGAAGATTTGTTTCTACAAACTTTAATTAGTTTACCCTTTAGTTTGACAGCATCTCTCCCCCCTTTTGAGGTGCTGTTAAAACTAAAAAATTTATTTCAAAATTGGATTTAATATTATGATTAATAAGCTCAAATTTCCATACATTTAATGGTGTCTTTTATGCTTATACATATGATTAAATTAATTTCGCTAAAAGGTGAATTTTATAAAATTGACTGTTTATTAAATGATATTTTATAATTCCATTGTTATTGTATAAATCATTAGGGGGAAAGACTATTGAGTAATATACAATCTGCCAGTTATGCTGGCGATATAGAAACCTACCAGATATATGGCGGTCAAGCCGTTTCAATAGAATTACAACATGGTGATTCTGTTGAAATTGTTGATGTTGAAGGTGACCAGCAATGTAATCTCTTGGCCTTTGACTCAAAAGGTTCTATGATAAATAATTCTCTTGAGTGGAACAGTAAGCCCAGTAGTGCTTCAACAGAAATAGTTTCAGCAGACTGCTCTGATATGCTTAAAGCTATCTTGAGTCATAACAAAATCAATACCAATAAATTAAGTGGCATTGAGCTCTTCAAAGATAAAAGCCGAGCTGATTCCCGTCAATCTTTTGTTATTGACAAGGATGCTTGGTGTGTTTTTGATGCAAAGGGTGGCCCGATGATTGTCGATGAACAAGATTCACCAACAGAGATTCTGATAAATGTTTCTCGTGCAAATCCAACAAAGCCGTCAGAAAGACTACCAGAGCCTCTCGCAAAAACAAAAAAGGAAATTAGGGTTAAGAACAGTTCAGCAATGGCTTACAAGGTCAAAGCGGGCGAATACATACAAATCATTGATGTTGAAGGTCATCAATGCTCGGATTTCCAAGCATTTTTAGTTGAAGACTTGAAAAACAATAGGGAGTTAAATCTCGATCCAACCGTGACCAGGTCACACATGCTTAAGAGTTATCCTGAACCAGGGTGTCATGACAAGTTTTATAATCAAAATTCAGTGCCGTTGGTTGAAGTTGTTCGCGATACGGTTTGCAGGCATGACACATTTGGTTTGGCTTGCAATGCTAAATACTATGACGATAGAGGTTTTCCAGGTCATATCAATTGCAATGACAACTTCAACAAGTCTCTTGCCGAATATGGCATTGCACCGCGCAAGAACTGGGTTGCAGTTAATTTATTTTTTAATACGGCAATTGAAGAGTGCCATGCACTGACTGCGGATGTTTCTTGGTCAAGACCCGGCGACTACGTTTTATTTAAAGCTTTAGATGATCTGGTTTGTGTGTCATCAGCTTGCCCGGACGATACATCCTCTGCCAACAATTGGAATCCAACCGATATCCATGTTAGGATATACGATAATAGTAACAATTTTTCACCAGCGACGGCTTTTAGACCTGACCCTAAATCAATACCAACTATGACTAAAGAAACCGGTTTTCATAAAAACACTTCAAAATTAACTAAGAATTTTGACAACTACAATGGCTATTGGTTGCCACTAGACTATACAAACTTAGGTGCCATAAAGGAATATTGGCAGTGCCGTGAAGGGGTTGCAATGATTGATCTTGCGCCGCTAAGAAAGTTTGAAGTTTATGGTCAAGATGCTGAAGCATTGATGCAGTATGCTATAACCAGAGACGTTCGCAAACTTGCGGTTGGACAAGTTGTTTATTCTGCTATGTGCTATGAAAACGGCTGTATGGTAGATGATGGCACTTTGTACCGTCTCTGTGAAAATAACTTTCGCTGGATTGGCGGTTCAGACGATGGCGGAAAGCTACTTCGTAAAATTGCCAAAGACAGGAATCTAGATGTATGGATTAAATCTTCCACAGATCAATTACACAACGTAGCAGTACAGGGGCCAAAGAGTCGCGAGACGTTAGCAAAAATTATTTGGACACCAAGGCTCCAACCCGATGTTGATGACCTTAAATGGTTCCGATTTACAATTGGACGCATAGGAGGTGAATTTGGAATTCCGGTTATGGTTTCTAGGACTGGTTACTCGGGAGAATTGGGATATGAGGTTTTTGCACATCCGAATGACTGCGAGGCCGTTTGGGATGCAATAGCCGAGGCTGGTAAAGAGTTTAATATATGTCCTCTAGGCTTAAATGCTCTGGATATGCTTCGTATTGAGTCTGGCCTAATTTTTGCTGGCTATGAATTTTGTGATCAGACTGATCCATTCGAGGCAGGCATATCGTTTACTGTGCCATTAGAAACGAAAGATGAAGATTTTTCTGGTAAAGAATCATTAATTCTTAGGAAGAAATCTCCACAAAGGGTCTTAGTTGGGTTAGAATTAGAATCAAACGAAGTTGCTCTCCATGAAGATGGTGTATTTATTGGGAAGCAACAGGTAGGAATTATTACAAGCGCAACACGTTCACCAATACTAAAAAAGAACATTGCCTTGTGTAGAATTTCAGTCAAGGAGTCAGAAATTGGCACTGAGGTTGAGGTAGGAAAGTTAGATGGGCATCAGAAGCGCCTAGCGGCAACTGTTGTTCGCTTTCCATTTTATGATCCTGAAAAAACTCGAGTTAGGATGTAAGAGAAAACAGGTGACTAAACATTCAAAGATACTAAATTAATCTATGAATGTAAACGTGGTTATTTGACCTTTTTTGCTCAAATAATCATATTGACAATTGTCTATTTGAATCATTTCAAAATTGAATTGATAATAAATTTTCAGTTATAACTATAAAGGAGAAATAAATGAAAAAGTTTACAAGTAAAGTAGCTGCAGCTGCTTTAGTCATGACTTTAGCTTCTGTCTCTGGTCAAACGCTTGCGGCTGACTCGACAAAGCCAATTGTAATTCCAACACATAACTGGTCTAGCCAAGTGGTAATGGCCTACGTTATTGGTGGAATTTTTGAAGACATGGGTAACAATGTTGAATATGTTTCTGCTGACACTCAAGGTGTTTATGAATCCATTCGTAATGGTGACGTAACTATCTCTCACGAGGTTTGGCAGTCCACTTTCGGTGCTTCATTCTATGCTGCAATGGCTAAAGGTGGCTTAATTGACGCTGGAACGCATGCTGCATTGACTCTTGAAGAGGTTGGAGTTCCACAATGGGTAGTTGACAACAATATGTGCCCTGGACTTCCAGACTATAAAGCATTGATTGATTGTTATGAAGTGTTTGCAACAGTAGATTCTGGCGGAAAAGGTCGTATCTTAGAAGGACCTCAAAGCTGGCACGGTACAGAATATCCAGATCGTGTAGAAGCACTTTTAGGCGACAATTGGGTTGTTAAGTTTGCTGGTAGTGCCGACGCTCTTTGGGCAGACCACGTAGCTGCTGAAAAAGAAGGACGTGCTACATTGACGTTTAACTGGACTCCAAACTTCACTGATGGTGCCGGTTTTGTTTTCATTGAGTGGCCTGAGTATTATCTGGGTTGCAGAAAACAAGATGGTGGTGACAGTAAGTGTGGATCGCCAAAAGGTTGGTTGAAGAAAGCGGCGAACTATAAGTTCCCTAAAACTCATCCAGCGGCTTACATGGCGTTCTCTAGAATGTCGTTCGATGCAGGTCAAATTGGTTCTATGGCCGCACTTGTTGACCTAGAAGGAATGAGTCATAAGGACGCTGCTACAAAATGGCTAGCTGACAATGAAGATACTTGGAGAGCTATGACTGGAGTAGGTATGTAACAAATACGCAAGTATTGTGTAAATACACAAGTATTGTGTAAAAAACCCCTCTGAGTCAGACTCAGAGGGGTTTTAATATGTACCTCCAAAACTATTTAACTGAAGGTTCAACCGAACTTTTTATTTTTTCTAAGAATAATACAACCTAACTTTGGCAGTAATGCGTTATCATTTCGTGTGTTATATGTAAAATAGAATATCAATTTATTTAGAAATTTATATTATGCCTTCTCAAGATACTTCATCCAAGCAAAAGCAGCCAGTCGTTAAGTGCGAGTCTGTCTATAAAATTTTTGGTGAGAATGCAGAAAAAATGCTTCAAAGCTCTAATGGTAAAGTTGACGCTAAAGAGTTTCAGGATGCAGGCTGTGTAGTAGGTGTTAATAATGCATCATTCGAAGTTCATCATGGTGAAATGTTGGTGATTATGGGTTTGTCTGGCTCAGGTAAATCAACACTACTTCGATGCATATCAAGATTAACTGACACAACTGCAGGTCAGATATTTATCGAAGGTGAAGATTTATTAGCCTTGAGTGGCAAAGAACTTATTGAACTTAGACGCAATAAAATGGGTATGGTGTTTCAAAGTTTTGCCCTATTACCGCACAAAACTGTATTAGAAAATATCGCCTTTCCTCTTCAGGTTAAAGGCAATAGCACAAAGGATAGTATGATAAGAGCCATGGAAATGGTTGAGCTTGTTGGTCTTGATGGGCGTGAAAATTATTTTCCAAGAGAATTATCTGGTGGTCAGCAGCAACGTGTAGGTATTGCTCGTTCATTGGCTGTTGAGCCCGACATTTGGTTCTTGGATGAGCCTTTCTCGGCCCTAGATCCATTAATACGTAAAGAGATGCAAGATGAATTCCTTAGACTTCAGGGAGTTTTGAATAAAACGATTTTATTTGTAACACACGATTTTGATGAAGCACTTAGACTCGCTGATCGAATAGCAATCATGAAAGATGGAATTATCGAGCAATTAGATACGCCAGCCAATATCGTTCTTAATCCAGCAACCGAGTATGTTCGAAAATTTACCGAGGAGGTGCCAAGAGAAAAGGTGCTTAAGATTGAAACGGTAATGGAGCCATTAGATAGTTCCGAAGAACTAGCTGATTTAAAAGTGTCTAAGGATGCAATTATTGAGACTGTTGCCGAAGCGGTGCTTAATGAACAGAAGCCTATAGCTGTTGTAGATGAGAACGACAAAATTGTTGGCGTCATACATAATTCCAAAGTCATTCATGTGTTGTTTGGTGACAATAAAGAAGAAACAAACGATTAGATTAAGAAAAGTATGGACTACCTAAAAAATAACCCTAAATTAGTACAATTAGGCGTTGTTCTAATCGGTTTTGTAGTCCTTATTTTAATGACCGGCCAATATAGTGAAATTATTGATGTTAGAGATGGCTTTACTAAAGCGGTTGAAAAAGGTCAAATAGTTCCTGTTACAGGATTTTCTGAGTCAGTCAGTATGATTTTGAGTGGCCAGTTGCCGCCGCAATTCGTACGTATACCCGAGTTAAATTTTCTCAATCTGGTAGTCAGTACCTCCATAGTATATATATTGACAACCTTGTTAATTATGGCTGGATTGATATTTAATAACTACTATTCAAAAATACAGTCATCAAAGATTTCTCTAATCGATTGGTTTAAGAGATAC
This sequence comes from uncultured Gammaproteobacteria bacterium, assembly GCA_913047325.1. Classification (GTDB taxonomy): domain Bacteria; phylum Pseudomonadota; class Gammaproteobacteria; order PS1; family Pseudothioglobaceae; genus Pseudothioglobus. The sequence continues at coordinate 38,363 of CAJWTP010000004.1, read as the reverse complement.
TGGACTAAGTTATTCCTCTATGTCATTATCTCTATTTTCGGAGGTTTTTTTGTAGCGCCAACTTTGTTTACTTGGTTTTTTGGCGAACCAGGGACAAGCAGTTTTTGGGACCTGCCAATAATAGTGACTGACTATGGGAACTTTTTGATGTATGAGTGGTTTCCAATTCAAGTTTATGACCCAGATATTGAGGAATTTGAAGACAAGGCTTTAATTTTTCAAATCACCAGAGGTATTTCAGCTGCTTTACTTTTTTGTATAGCACTTATTCGTGAAATTCTTTTGGGTGGAGTTAAAACCATTGTTGCTTTTACGAGTTGGGATTGGCTCAGTGAAAATGAGTGGGCTTATTGGCCTGCCTTGCCTTGGACTGTGGTTTGTGCAACTACAACCATGCTGGGTTATGCTCTTCAGGGTAGAGGGCTTGCGATGTTAGCATGTTTTGGAACTTTGTATATTTCCATTTTTGGGCAATGGGAGCCTTCTATGGAAACGCTCTCATTTGTATTGATTGCAGCACCAGTTTCTGTTATTTTGGGATTGTTTTTTGGGGTTTGGTCATACAAAAGTAAATCAGTAGAAGTGGTATTAGCGCCGTTGCTTAACATAGCTCAGTCGTTGCCTCATTTTTCTTATCTAGTGCCTGTTATGGTGTTTTTTGGAATTGGTGATCAGGCTGGCGCCATTGCAACAATAATTTTTGCGACGCCACCGATGATACGTCTAACCCTTTTGGGGCTTAAAAGAGTTTCGCCAGAGGTTCTTGATGCGGGCATGATGAGCGGATGCCACAATTATCAATTGATGTTTAAGGTTTTGATTCCTACTGCAAGGCGTGACATTTTAATTGGCGTAAACCAAGTAATCATGCAGTGCCTAGCAATGGCAGTGATTGCCTCGTTTATTGGTGCAAAGGGTTTGGGCTTTAATTTGTTGCTTGCACTTAATCAGCTGAGAGTTGGACAAGCTCTGGAATTAGGACTGTGTATTGTAATAATTGCAGTGGTTTTAGATAAATTGTCTATGGCTTGGGCGAATAAGCAGACTGACTATTTTGCTGACCTTCCTTTTATGCTGCGCCATAAATGGTCACTACTTTTTGGTGTTATTTTATTGATAGGTATTGTTTTGTCTTACATTGGCACTTTCATTTTTAAAGGCGGTATCAATTATTTATATTTAATACCTCACACTAAAGGCGTTACTTTAGAACCTATGTTGCAGGGTGGGATTGATTGGTTTCTAGACTACTTTTTCTTTAGTTTGCAGGATTTTAATAAATGGTTAATTGTAGATATACTTCTACCAATGAGAGAGTCATATTTGTCGATGCCTGTTAGCGCAACATTTTTTTTAGTGATGGGTATTGGCTACATTGTTGGTGGAATTAGATCTGCCTTAATTGTTGGCTTGTGTTTGCTATTTATTGCTCTTCTGGAGTGGTGGGATAGAGCTCTAATTACAGCCTATATGGCAAGTTTTGGAGTTATTGCGTCGGCAATTATTGGTATAACCGCTGGTTCTTTATGCGCTCAAAATAAATTAGCTTCAAAGGTTATTTTATTGCTGTGCGATACCTTTCAAACCTTTCCATCGTTTGTTTATCTGATTCCGGTTATGATACTTTTTGGAGTAACTGACACAACCGTTTTAATTGCAGTTATTATCTATGCCACCATTCCTGCTACCCGTTATACAGTGGAAGGTCTTAATAGCGTGCCAGAAGACTTGCAAGATGCAGGCTCAATGTCGGGTGTAAGTCGGATACAGAGATGGGTTAAGATTGAATTACCCCTAGCCTTTCCTCATATTATGCTAGGAGTAAACCAGACCGTTATATTTGCTCTATTTATGGTTATTATTGGAGCTTTCATTGGCACCGAAGATTTGGGGCAATTTATTATAAAAGCCTTATCAGATAAACAAGGAATCGGTAACGGACTATTGCTCGGGCTTTGTGTCGCATCTATCGGCTTGACAGTTGATCATCTAATTCAGACTTGGGCATCAAGAAGAAGAAAGTTATTAGGGATTAATTAATACCAATCCTAGCTTAACATTCAATTAAAGCAACAAGATGTCTTTCACTTATATGCATAATTGGATGACACCAACAAATAAATTAACACTTTTCAAAAATTCACATTTAAGTGAAATTAATTAATAATTTACATTTTGTTTGCTACGATAATATCAACATTACATTAATATTGAAATATTAGGAGAATGAAAAATGACAATAATTGATGGAAAAAAGATTGCAAAAGAGTTAAGACATGCAATAACAAAGGAGGTAAAAAAATGTTCACGTCCACCAGGACTGGCAGTTATTTTGGTGGGTGATGACCCAGCCTCCGAAATCTATATAAAAAATAAATCACGGGCATGTGTCGAGGTCGGATTCTACTCCGACCAGCTCCATAAGTCTGCTAATATAACCCAGGAAGAGCTGCTTTCAGAAATTCATCGACTTAATGCAAATAAAAGTATAGATGGAATCTTGGTGCAATTACCTTTGCCAGCGCATATCGATTCTAACTCGATTATTGAGGCAATCAGACCTGAGAAGGATGTTGATGGGTTTAGTAGTGAAAACGTTGGGAAATTGATGCAAAACAAGCCCTTTATAAGGCCCTGCACTCCGAAAGGGGTTATGAGTATGTTGGCAACACTAGATTATGACCTAAAGGGCAAAGACTGCGTCATTATTGGCGCTTCTAATATTGTTGGTAGGCCTATGTCAATGGAATTGCTAAATGCTGGCGCTACGGTTCAGATTTGTCATAAGGATACTAAAGATATTGTTGAGAAGGTTAGAACTGCTGACGTGATTGTTGCGGCTGCTGGCGTTACCCACTTGGTTAAAGAGGATTGGGTCAAAGAGGGAGCTGTTGTAATTGATGTAGGAATTAACCGCCTCGCAAACGGTAAGCTGACTGGTGATGTCGACTTTGATGCAATAAAAGATAAGGCGCTTGCGATTTCTCCTGTCCCTGGCGGTGTAGGACCGATGACAATAGCCACACTTCTAGAAAATACATTAGTAGCCTACAAGGAAAACTCTAGGCGACTAGAAGAGGACACATCAAATAATTAATAAGCAGAAAATACAGCTTATTTAAGACCTGAAATTCTTAACTTGTTGTGCTACCCATTGATGAAAGCAATGGGTAGGGCTGTCCATTGCTGGTGAAAATTTTCCACCATCAAACATCAAGCCTTTTCTACCTCTTTGCATACCTTCAACCACAAAGACATCTTCCAAAAATACTGACTTCCAAAATTTTGCATTAGATGTCATAAGGCTTTTTAGATTTGACATTTCGTCTGGCCTTTTGGCATAGTATATTGATACATGTTCAATCGACTTTTCGGTAGAGATTGGCTCTACAATAATGGAAAATATATGATCCCTATGGACTCCTAATAGTACGTTTGGGTAGAGTGCAATATATTCACTGCCACTATCCCATTTACTTGAAAGTCCCTCAAAGTCAGAAAAGGTGTCGCCATTTTCTGTTTTGATTTGATTGTAAACATATGACCCCTGGCCAGAAAAACGACCTGGCTCTTCGATATGGTAATGATCTTCAATTTTTGAGTTATCGTTAAGCCCTGGATGAACAAAAGGAAGGTGATAGCTTTCACAATAGTTTTCAATTGCTAACTTCCAGTTTGTTTTAATTTCTAGCTTAAAGTGTGACTCTTCTCCGCCATAATAAATTGGCTTATCAAATTCAGCCCATCGATTTAATGCCTTTGCAGAATACTCAGCAAACTCAGGTGCATTACCAGAAATATTAACAAAAATTATATCTTGCCAAACATAAGATTTAATTTTATAAAGACCAAGCTCTTCATATTTTATAGCTTCATGATTATTACTTTCAGTGCCCCCAACCATAGGTGTTGCACAAAGTTCACCATTTAGGGTATAGCACCAGCTATGATATGGGCAGCGAATAACGTTAGTAAGTTTGGTGGGTTTGTCTATTAGGATCATGCCGCGATGGCGACAGGTATTTTGAAATACATTAATCGCGCCATCATCATTACGAACGATGATTAGTGGCATGTCAACGAAACTTATCGGCTTAGAATCACCCGGTTCAGGTATATCTTTACCAAAACCAATCGCTGACCAGTTATTAAACAAAACAGCCTGCCTTTCCTCATTAAATACGGCATCGCTTGTATAGTGCTCGTTTGGCAAGCCTTTTGCTTTTTCAATGGGTTTTAGGACTTCATCGATATTGCTCAGTGGAGTCTTAGACATCTCTATAAAGTGTTGATAAAAACAGGAATGATACAATCAACTAAGATAACTCAATCTTAAATATTTTCAAGTAAATGAATGAAATAATTTCAAGAAGAAATATTTAATTATTTTGTTAAGGTTTTTGAATCAGGAAGTCTCTAAGGGCCTTAACATTTTCTGATAAAAGCTCTTCCTTTTCGCTCATAATGTAGATGGCAGAGGGTGCAGGTATAGATGTGTCACCCAAAATTACCAATTCACCAGTATCAAGCTTTGGCTTGCATAGGTGCCTCCAGCCTAGAACTATACCTGTACCATCACTAGCGGTTTGTAGGGCAATCATATAGTTATTTACATGTGTCCCCTGTGAGATCTTTCCTTTGTGCCCGAGAGCAGTAAACCAAGAAAACCAATTAGACCAGTTCTTATCTTTTGCCCTGAGATGAATTAGTGGCATTTGAGCCAACTCTTCAATTGTTGGGTTTGGATTTTGACTAGCAAAATTTGGGCTGCAAACTGGTACAAGCTCGTCATGAAATAATGTATGTTTCTGGGTTGATTCATTTTCAACAAATCCATAACATATCTTTAGGTCGACAGCTACCCCTTGTGAATCTGGATTGTCTGTAACATGCTGGTTGACAGGAATTTCAGGCTGCTCTCTCCAAAACTGAGAAAGACGAGGCGTTAACCATAAACCAGAGACGGCCGTTGTAGCACTAATAGTCACTTCTGTGTCTGTAGCTGAACGTCTAAGATTCGCAAGTGTAGAAGATACTGCGGCAAAACTACTTTGCAGAGCAGCAAATAAAGATTCGCCATGGTCAGTTAAATTATTGCCATGATGCTTTCGATCAAACAAGGAAAGCCCAAGCTCGGTTTCTAAGAACTTAATCTGATGACTAACAGCCCCTGGCGTCACACCAAGTTCCTCAGCGGCACCTTTAAAGCTTCGATGACGAGCAGCAGTTTCAAAAGTTGCCAATGAAGTCAGGGGCGGTAATTTGTAATATCTTCTAGACATAAGTAATCAACATAAATTTACAAAATTTATCATTCGAAATGTTGAATATAATTATACTTGTTTTTGTTTTAATTGTAACAAAAACTTGATTAATAATGATATTTTTTTTCTTCGGAAGAAATATTTAGTTAGATATAATTTATTATTTTTCGTGTAATTATCCTGTCATTAAAGGGTTTTTATCTAATCATTGAAGACAAACTTAATAAAAAATCTACCTTTAATTCGATATACAATATTACCGATTTAACATTTAAATATATTTATGAAATTCAAAAAAAATATTAATTAATTTCACTTCAGTTTGAATATTTTTGCGAGCCTTATGGCTTACTTTAAAAGATAATATGACAAGAAATAAATTAAGTTGCACAAGACGATAAATAAACTAGTATTTAATGTTTGTTTATTCTATTATATAAAATAACGAGGAGTTCAGTATGTCATTTCCAGATCAAGCCAAATACGTAATCGTTGGTGCCGGTATACACGGATTATCAACAGCATGGCGTCTAGCAGAAATATTAACCGCCAGGGGCGAAAGAGTTAAGGATAACGTAATTATTCTAGACAAAGCTGGAATATCAGCTGGCGCTACTGGTATTGCGTGTGGCGTTGTTCGTAATAACTACTTTCAACCAGCAATGCGCAAATTAATGGCGCACTCTGTAAGCGTTTGGGAGAGCGACCCTGAATCTTTTAGCTACCATCCGGTTGGCTATATGCAAATTTCACCTGAAAGTATGCGTGAAGATGTGAAGCAAATCCATTCAGAACAGCAAGCAATTGGATATGAAAGCGTGTTCATTGAAGGAGAGGAAGAGTCGCGTGAATACATGCTTAACATGTTTGATGACTGGCAAGCTGAAGGCATAACATCAGTCCTTCATGAGAAAAAAGGTGGCTACTCGAATAACACAAAAGCGATGTATGGATTAGCTAAAAAAGTTGAAGATTTGGGAGTAAGAATTATCACCGGTGTTGAAGTTACTGGTTTTACCAAAGATGATACTGATACCGTGACCGCAGTCGAAACTAACCTAGGTACAGTTGGTTGTGAAAGTGTTGTTATTGGTGCGGGTCCATGGGTTATAGATTTTTGGAAAATGCTAGATCTTCCAGCACATATTGAGGTAAAAGATCTCGAAGGTAATGTTCATAATGATGTCGATATGTGGCGTTTTTGGCAGTTGGAAGAAGGTGTTTTACGTGTAGATCCTGAGATACTTCAAACCAATGACGGCAAGATGCCTCCTGTTCTGCATGTCGACACAGATGCTCCTCTATACTCGACAGTTGATGGCTCTCTTATTACAGATCAAATGTGGGGAATATATTACAAACCTGACTGGCATTTTGGTGGTGTTCAGGGTGGTGCCGCTCCTTATGAAATTAAGAAGCCAGCAGAAGATGTGGCGATTGACCCTTATGGCCCTTCAAGTCCAGAATTCGTTTCAGGTCCAGAATTTGCTCACATGTGGGTCTCAGCTCTTGCACATTGCCACAAGAGATTCGAGGGCACAATGCCAAAGTACCATAAGGAGCCTTCTGGCGGTATTGGCTGCTTTACAGCTGATAGCTTCCCAGTAATTGATACCTTTCATAATAATGTTACTATTATTGCCGATAGTAACCATGGCTACAAAATGATAGGTCTAGGTTGCCTTGTTGCTGAAGAGTTGATGGGTGAAAAACAAGATCTTTTGGAACCATTCAGATTTAGTCGCTTTAAAGAAGGCAAATTACATCCAGTTTCAAATAGCCCTTATCCTTGGAGCTAAGTTGTGAGTAATACTCGATATTCTGCCTTCAAAGTATTAAAAGAAGCTTTAACAGGGCATAAGGGTTGGGAGCCCGTATGGCGTGATGCAGAACCTAAGGCTGATGGTTACGATGTAATTATTGTTGGCGGCGGCGGTCATGGGCTTGCAACTGCCTATTATCTTGCAAAAAATCATGGCATCACAAATGTAGCTGTTCTTGAGCGTGGCTGGATTGGTTCTGGAAATGTTGGCAGGAATACTACTATTATTCGTTCAAACTATCTACTCCCTGGTAACGAGCCCTTCTATGAGCTTTCTATGCAATTATGGGAGAATTTGGAGCAAGATTTAAACTATAACGCAATGGTTTCTCAGCGTGGAATTATGAATTTAATCCACAATGATGCCCAGAGAGATGCTTTTATTCGTCGAGGCAATGCAATGCTTTTTGCCGATGCCGGCGCTGAATATTTAGAAGCTAAGGATGTCAAGGAAAGATACCCATTCCTTGACATGGACAATGCCCGTTTCCCTATCAAGGGGGCGCTAGCTCAGCCCCGTGGTGGAACAGTTCGTCATGACGCCGTTGCCTGGGGATATGCCAGGGGTGCAAGCGATTTAGGTGTTGATATTATTCAAAATTGTGAAGTGACCGGGTTCAATATCGAAAATGGAGTATGTTTAGGCGTGAAGACTGCAAAAGGCGACATCAAAGCCAACCGTGTTGGTGTATGCGTTGCGGGCTCGTCTGGTCGAGTTATGGCTAAAGTCGGTATCAAATTACCAATCGAAAGTCACGTCCTTCAGGCATTTGTCACTGAGGGCCTTAAACCTGTAATGGACAATGTTATAACTTTTGGAGCGGGGCACTTTTATTGTTCGCAGTCAGACAAAGGCGGTTTGGTTTTTGGCGGTGACATTGATGCTTACAATACTTATGCTCAGCGAGGTAATTTACCAGTTGTAGAAGATGTTTGTTCTGGCGGTATGGCTATCATGCCGATAGTTGGTCGTGCAAGATTGCTCCGCATGTGGGGCGGTATTGTGGACATGTCGATGGATGGATCACCGTTCATTGATAGTACTGAAATTGAAGAACTCTTTTTCAATGGTGGCTGGTGTTACGGTGGCTTTAAGGCAACACCTGCTAGTGGGTATTGTTATGCACATTTGTTGGCAACTGATGAATCTCACGAGGTCGCTACCGCATACCGCTTGGATCGTTTCAGGCGTGGCGCAATGATTGATGAAAAAGGTGTTGGTGCGCAGCCAAACCTTCACTAAAGAGGCAGCAAGATGATAATAAACCATCCATTATTAGGCCCTAGAGATTCTGAGGAGTTTGTTTATCTAGGTTCCGCTGATCTCATTGATAGACCAGACTGGGAGTCCAGGACTGTGGCTGATGATTTCCATCAGTATCAATATATTAGGGAAAACATTGCAGGTGATAACCGCGAATTATGGTACCACGAACAAGGTGACCAGTCCTGGTTGTTGGTTACTCGAAACACTTTAACACATGAGATTATCAATGTTGAGTTGGCTCAAGATGTCTCAAGATCAATGGGTCGAGGAAAATGAGTCAAATTAATAGAATTGATGGTGGTCTAATTGACCAAGAGAAGCCCGTAAGTTTTACTTTCAATGGCCAATTATTGCAGGGTTATGAAGGTGACACGCTCGCATCTGCTTTGCTTGCAAACAACAAGCATCTGGTAGGGCGCTCTTTCAAGTATCACCGCCCACGCGGCATCCTAACGGCGGGCTCAGAAGAGCCAAATGCAATTATGGAGGTAGGCAGTGGCGCATATAAAGAGCCAAACACTCGTGCAACTGTAACAAAACTATATAAAGGGCTCTATGCAAAAAGCCAAAACCATAGAGGTCCTTTGGAGTTCGACTTTATGGCAGTTACTGACTTTTTTTCGCCGCTACTCAGTGCAGGTTTTTATTACAAAACCTTTATGTGGCCAAAGGCTTTTTGGGAGAAAGTCTATGAGCCAGCGATCCGAAACTCAGCCGGTTTAGGCACCCTATCAAAAGAGGCTGACCCAGATACTTACGATAAAGGGTTCCGTTATTGCGACATCTTGATCATTGGCGCTGGCGCTACAGGTCTTTCAGCTGCAATAACAGCGGCTCAGTCAGGTGCAAAAGTGATCCTTGCCGACGAAGATTTTGTTATGGGTGGTAGGTTAAACTCAGAAACTAATGAGATCGATGGTCTGCCTGGAAGCGAATGGGCTATAAAAACAGTCGCCAAACTAAGCGCTATGGATAACGTAACACTAATGACTGATACTACAGTATTTGGCGCTTATGACCACGGCATTTATGGTGCCATTGAAAACAGAGATGTCGAGGCAAGAGCGGACAAAGACAAGCCACGTCAAGTTAACTGGCGGATCTATACAAAACGCACAATATTATGTGCTGGAGCAACAGAAAGGTCGATAGCTTTCGGCAACAATGACCGTCCGGGAATCATGTTGGCTAGTGCCGTTAGAACTTATCTAAACCGCTTTGCCGTCAGTGTAGGACAAAGAGTCAGTGTCTATACAAATAATGATGACGGGTGGAAGACTGCCAAGGACTTATTTAATAAAGGCGTTAATGTGGTTGCAATCGTTGATTCGCGCTCTATTGAGCCAGTCATGCGAGTTGCAGGAGCACAGATTTTTATGGGAACCGATGTTGTTGGTACGAAGGGCCGCAGAGCAATCAAATCAATCAAGCTCTCAAATGGAAAGACGATCGAAACAGACACTCTTGCCGTTTCAGGTGGTTGGAATCCAAACCTTCATTTAACCTGCCACCATCGTGGCGTACCGAAATGGAACGAGGAGTTAGCAACCTTTGTGCCAGATTCCTCAGCTCCCGTGGGTATGTCAATTGCGGGTCGCGCCAAAGGCACCATGGTTTTGGCCGATGCGATAGTTGAAGGTCATAATCAGGGTTCTGCTGTTGCTGCTGAACTTGGTTACAAAGCTAGCAATTCAGATCCAGCTTCAACACCCATAGTGGCTTACAATATTTCAGCTCAATGGAGTGTTCCAAGTGGCAATAATAGAGCCTGGGTTGACTTTCAGAATGATGTAACAGCGAAAGATATTAAGCTTGCAAACCAGGAAGGTTTTAGATCTGTTGAGCATGTAAAGCGTTATACAACTCTTGGCATGGCGACAGACCAAGGTAAAACTGCTAACGTTCTTGCGATTGGCATTATGGCCGAGAATATGGAGCAGACAATGGAAGAGACAGGTACAACAATCTTCCGTCCTCCTTATGCGCCAGTTGCAATGGGTGCGTTTGCTGGTAGAAGGCGCGGTATGGAATTCTATCCAACTAGATACACACCAAGTCACAAATGGTCGGCTAAACAGGATGCTATCTTCGTTGAAGTGGGGATGTGGTATCGCTCACAATGGTTCCCTAAGCCAGGTGAAACTCATTGGCGTCAATCTGTTGACCGTGAAGTCAAACAAACACGCTCTTCTGTTGGCATCTGTGATGTAACAACGCTTGGTAAGATCGACCTTAAAGGTATAGATGTTTCCGAATTCTTAAATAGAATTTATGTGAATGCTTTTGCCAAAGTGCCGGTAGGAAAAACTCGTTACGGTCTTATGCTTCGTGAAGACGGTATGGCGATGGATGATGGTACAACAGCCAGACTCTCTGAGAATCATTTTGTAATGACAACTACAACTGCGAATGCGGTTAGTGTTTATCGCCATATGCAGTTTTGTCACCAATGTTTGTGGCCCGATTTAGATGTCCATATGATTTCTGTTACTGAACAGTATGCACAGTATGCAGTTGCAGGTCCAAACTCTCGCAAATTACTGCAAAAGATTGTTGATCCTGAGTACGATATTTCTAATGAAGCATTTGCATTCATGGCTGCAGGAGAAATCACAGTTTGTGGTGGCATTCCTGCAAGATTATTTAGAATTTCATTTTCTGGTGAGCTTGCTTATGAAATTGCTGTTCTTACACGTTATGGTGACTCACTAATGCGTGTCCTAATGGAGGTAGGTGAAGAGTTTGACGCTATCCCTTATGGAACAGAGGCATTGGGTGTTATGCGAGTTGAAAAAGGCCATGCAGCCGGTCCTGAGCTTAACGGTCAGACGAGCGCTTATGATCTAGGTATGGGTGGTATGGTTTCAGGAAAGAAAGATTTTATTGGTTATACTCTCGGGTTACGTGAAGATCTTCAGCGTGATGACCGTTTGCAAATGGTTGGCTTTAAGCCGGTAAATAAGAATGACCTAATTGACAAGGGTTATTCTCTTGCAGGAGCTCATCTACTTGGTTTACGTGATGATGCTACAACTGAGAACGATCAAGGCTGGATTTCATCTTCAGTTTATTCGCCAATGTTGGGATGTTATATTGGATTAGGGTTTATTAAGGGCGGACAAAACCGTAAAGGTGAATGTGTTCGTGCAGTTGATTTAGTGAGGGGAAGTGATGTTGAGGTTGAAATTTGTAGCCCACACTTCTTCGATCCAGAAGGGGAGCGTTTACGTGTCTGATTATACTTTAACAAAAGAATCGCCATTAAATGGTGTAGAGCATGAATTTGACGGGATTACCATTGCAGAGGTAATTGATCAATCTTTAGTGATGGTTGCGATGCCTAGAGACAAAGTAGATAAAATTGATTCGGCAATTAAAAAGTCTTGCGGTTTATCTATTCCAACAATGGGTCATTCAACTCACTCTTCAGACGCATTGATCACATTATGGCGTTTGCAGAAAAATCAAGTCTTGGCTTACTATCCTTATGCAGGTGATGATGCCGAGGCTGATATTGCGGATAAATTAAATGCACCTGCCTACTATACTGACCAGTCAGATACCTGGGCTATGATCCGTGTAAGTGGCGAAAGAAGTCGCGATGTTCTTGAACGTATCTGCCCATTAGATTTAGATCCGGATAAGTTTACTATAGGTAGTGTTGCTAGAACTGTTATGGAGCATATTGGAACGATTATCTATAGAGATGGTGATGATTCATATGTACTTTTAACAATGCGCTCCTTCTCGCATTCAATGCTTCATGCAATTGAAGTTTCTGTTAAGAACGTATTGTAATTAAATTTGATCTCTGGGTTGTTTTCAACAACTCAGAGAATTAATTCTTTTGATAGTGAGCGAGATAGTTAACGCTTACATCTTTTTCAAGTTTGTATTTCTTTGTTATTGGGTTGTATGTCATACCAATCATTGAAGCAATCGACAGGTTATTCCTTCTAGCCCATTTATCTATCTCGCTAGGTCGAATAAATTTCTCATAGTTGTGGGTACCTTTTGGTAGGAGATTTAGTACATATTCAGCACCAACAATAGCAAAAAAATAAGACTTTGGGTTTCGATTAATTGTTGAGAAAAAAACCTTTCCCTGTGGTTTGACTAGTTTAGAGCAGGATTTAATTATTGATGATGGTTCTGGCACATGTTCAAGCATTTCCATACAGGTGACAATATCAAAAGCTTCTGCGTTTGATTTGGCAAATTCTTCAGCTGTAATTTTTTGGTAATTGACGTCTAATCCAGACTCTAGTAAATGAAGCCTTGCAACTTCAAGTCCGGCTTCGGCGAGATCAATACCTACAACTTCGGTTCCTTCTAATGCTAAAGATTCGCAAAGAATGCCGCCACCGCAGCCAACATCAAGTATACGTTTACCCTTTATCGAGCCACCACATTGCTCTTTAATATAGTTCAGTCGAAGAGGATTGATGTCGTGTAGTGGCTTAAACTCGGAATCTTTATCCCACCAGCGTGCCGCAAGTGAGGCGAACTTTTCTACTTCATCAAGATCAATGTTGCCGTTCATAAAGTGCCAACAAATTCAAGAACCTCTTGAGCATGCCCGGTCACCCTTACTTTGTCCCACTTCCTAAGGATTTCACCAGCTGGACTAATAACAAAAGTTGACCTAATGATACCAAGATATTCTTTGCCGTATAGTTTCTTAAGCTTAATCACATCGAATTGATTGCATAGCGATTCATCTTCATCAGATATCAAATCAAAAGAGAAGTTAAACTTTTTCTTAAATTTTTCATGAGAAGCCAAACTGTCTCTTGAGACACCATATATTACTGAATTTTGCTTTTCAAAAGAGCTCTCCAAGCTTGAAAAATCATTGCCTTCTATAGTGCAACCCGGTGTGGAATCTTTAGGGTAGAAATAGAGCACAATATTTCTCCCATTATCATCAGGAATTTGGACTTTCTGATTACTGGTTGCCTTACAGGTAGTTGGGTTAATTTTATTCATATAAGCTATAATACGTTGGTTTAAAAAAACAAGCATTCATTTTATCATTGATATGCAAAATATCAGAAATTTTTCAATTATTGCCCATATTGATCACGGTAAATCGACGATTGCTGATCGCTTTATTCAACATTGTGGCGGCCTAAGTGAGCGCGAAATGTCTTCCCAGGTTCTTGACTCAATGGATATCGAGAAAGAAAGAGGCATCACAATTAAATCTCAAAGCGTCTCTTTGGACTTTAAGTCAAAAAATGGACAAACTTATCATTTGAATTTCATTGACACTCCTGGACATGTTGACTTTTCATATGAAGTATCTCGCTCACTCTCTGCTTGCGAAGGTGCGCTTCTTATAGTTGATGCTTCGCAGGGTGTTGAAGCGCAGACAGTTGCCAATTGCTATACAGCTATTGAAGAGGGACTAGAGGTTGTCGCTGTACTCAATAAAATAGATTTACCTGCAGCCGAACCAGAAAGGGTTGTTGATGAAATTGAGGACGTTATAGGGGTAGAGGCTCACGAAGCTATACATGCTAGTGCAAAATCTGGAATCGGCATAGAAGAAATTTTAGAGCAAATTGTTGAAAGAATACCTGCCCCTGTTGGAGAGCTTAATGCGCCAATTAAAGCATTAATCATAGATTCTTGGTTTGATAACTATTTAGGCGTGGTATCACTCATTAGAGTTGTAGATGGCGAAATAAAAGCTAAAACTAAAATTAAAATTTTCTCAAATGGCGATGAGCATTTGGTTGATGAAGTAGGAATATTTACCCCAAAAAGAACCAAAACAGAAAGCCTAAAAGCGGGTGAAGTTGGCTACTTAATTGCGAGCATTAAAAACATCGATGGTGCTCCAGTGGGAGACACCATTACAGCAAGCAAAAACCCTGTTAGCCTCCCCATTGAAGGATTTAAGCCAGTACAGCCCAGAGTTTTTGCCGGATTGTTTCCCGCCTCTGGTGAGGATTATGAAAAGTTTAGGGATGCACTTTCTAAGCTAAGACTAAATGATGCCGCGCTTCAGTACGAGCCGGAAAACTCAGATGCACTTGGATTTGGTTTTCGAATTGGATTTCTCGGTTTACTTCATATGGAAATTGTGCAAGAGAGGCTTGAGCGTGAATATGATTTAGATCTTATCACTACAGCACCGACAGTGGCCTATGAAATTTTGGATACAAAAGGTAAAACCTATAGGGTCGACAGTCCTTCAAAATTGCCGCCAGTTCAAGAAATCTCTGAGTTTAGAGAGCCAATCATTGCCACTAATATTCTGGTTACCAATGATTATGTAGGCCCAGTTATTAGTCTTTGTGTAGAGAAGAGAGGTATCCAGAAAAGTATTCAGTATTTAGGTAGACAGGTTTCGATCACTTATGAGTTGCCTTTAAATGAGGTTGTTCTAGATTTCTTTGATCGGCTAAAGTCTGTCTCAAGAGGTTTTGCTTCGATGGACTATCACTTTGAACGTTACCAAGTATCTGACCTGATCCGTTTAGATATTCTAATAAATAACGAATCTGTAGATGCTTTAGCTTTGATTATTCATCGTGATAATTCGATCCATAAAGGTCGCGAAATAGCAGTCAAAATGAAAGAGCTAATTCCTCGGCAAATGTTTGATGTTGCTATTCAGGCATGTATAGGCGCTAAAATAATATCGAGAACGAATGTTAAGGCACTAAGAAAGAATGTAACTGCAAAATGTTATGGCGGTGATGTATCACGTAAAAGAAAGCTTCTTGAAAAACAAAAGAAAGGCAAAAAAAGAATGCGCTCTATTGGCAGGGTTGATATTCCGCAAGAGGCATTTCTTGCAGTACTCCACATTGACTAATCAGTTTATTATTGCTCAGTTATAGTTGATTCAAGGGTAGTAAACCATTCCGTATGATCATCAGGACAAACTAAGGTTGGCTCAATTCCTGGCAGCTCCATTGTACTTCCAAGGGGAACTAGAACCCATCCACGGGCAGTCTTTCTTGGCACTCTTGAGCCACAAGTTTTACAAGAGGCATTGCCAAATGTATTCGGTTTAGGCAAAAGGTACTCATTGCGATTATTTTCACCCTTGAGCCATATAAACTGCTCAGGTTTAACAAAAAGATTAGTTGCAAATGCTGCCCCTGTGACTTTACGACAGCGTGAACATTGACACATACCGAAGAACTCGAATGGACCACTCATCTGCCATGAGATTTCACCACAGAGACATTCACCACTTAGCGTTTTTTTACTCATTTTTAAATCAATTAGTTCTGGTCATGACACATGTTAAGTTATTAATCTCTCTAAGACAAGCTTAGTCCCAAAGTAAGCTAAAACAAGTACTGAAAAAGCAATCTGAGTTGCTAATATAGCATTCTTCCCACGCCAACCAAACATCCTATGCCCAACAACTATACCTACAAAAACAATCCAGGCTATTACGGAGAGAAAGGTTTTATAGCTTAGATTTTGTTCAAAAAATTCATCAACGAAAATAAAGCCGGATGCTAGAGAAAGGGTAAGCAGGATACAACCCATTTTCAGTGTCTGAAAGAAAAAATCTTCCATAGTCTGGAGAGGTGGTAGTTTATTAATTAAATTATTTATATTGTGATCATGCAGAAGTCTTTCTTGAATCTTTAATAGTATAGATTGAGCTACCGCAATAGCCAGTAATGCATAAGCGCCGACCGAGAGAAATACGTGTGATGCAATTGATATTGAAACGAGCTTGCTGTTTGTATCTGGAAACAGCAGCAATAATATCACCGAGATTGCAGTGAGCGGGTATACCAGAATTCCGATTACATGTACTGGCTTTGTGAGTGAGGTTAGAAATAGCAAAGTAGCAACAACCCAAGAAATAAAACAGGCACTAGTAACTAATCCAAAAAATATTCCATCTCCCTGCCAATAATCTTTCAGGATATAGGCATGGGAAATGCATGCTATCAAGAGCGATAGGTTTGTGACTGCGCGGTGACGTTTGGTGATATTGTCAAGCATAAAGTAGCGCGTCAAAAGGAGTGCCGCCAATAAATAGGTCGCGAAAGGAATGATGTAGAGAGGAGGCATCTATAACTCTGTAATCTGAAAACCTATATAATACGATAATTTGACCCAAATTAATTGCAATGTTTGATAATTTATCTGACCGACTGTCCAATAGCTTCAAGGCTTTACAGGGCAAAAATAAACTATCTGAAGCCAACATAAAAGATGCAATTCGGGAAGTAAGACGCTCTCTATTAGAAGCCGATGTCGCCCTTGATGTTATCAAATTGTTTATAGAGCGAGTTCAAACAAAATCAATAGGACTAAAGGTAGGTGAAGGGTTAACTCCTTCGCAGGTATTTATTAAGTTAGTTGAGCAAGAGTTAACTGAAATCATTGGCGGTGAAAATATTGCATTGAATCTTGCAACTCAACCCCCTGCAGTTATTATGCTGGCAGGTCTTCAAGGTGCCGGCAAGACAACATCAATCGCAAAACTTGCGCGCCACTTAAAGGAGAGAGAAAAGAAAAAAATTCTTGTCGTCAGTGCTGATGTATATCGCCCTGCAGCAATCAAACAGCTAAAAGTTCTAGCAGAACAGGTTGGAGTCGACTTTTTTCCATCAAATCAAAATGACAGTCCTGAAAAAATAGTTTCAGAAGCTAAAAAGCAAGCCCAGAGCCAGTTCCATGATGTTCTCTTAGTTGATACGGCAGGACGTTTGCATATAGATGAAGAGATGATGTCTGAGGTGCAATTATTGCAGCAAAGAGTTAACCCAATTGAGACTTTATTTGTTGTTGACTCGATGACTGGTCAGGATGCTGCTCATACAGCAAAAGCGTTTGCCGACACCTTGCCTTTGACAGGAATTATTCTTACCAAAACAGACGGTGACGCTCGTGGCGGTGCAGCTCTTTCTGTTAGACATATTACAGGCAAACCAATCAAATTTTTAGGTGTCGGTGAAAAGACCGATGCACTAGAACCTTTCCATCCAGACAGGGTTGTTTCTCGGCTATTAGGTATGGGAGATGTGTTGTCTCTGGTAGAAGAGATATCACGCAAGGTAGACCAGAAAAAAGCGAAAAAAACTGTCCAAAAAATGACAAAAGGTCGTTTCGATCTGGGAGATATGAAGGAGCAGTTAATCCAAATGCAGCAGATGGGGGGTATGGGTTCACTAATGGATAAATTACCGGGCATGGGGAATATGCCACAGAGCGTAAAAAATAAGGTTATAGGCGATTCAGAGAGTAAGTTGATGATAGCCATCATAAACTCAATGACACCCAAGGAAAGGACACACATCAACTTAATCAAGGGTTCACGAAAACAAAGAATTGCAAGTGGCTCAGGAACTAATGTTCAGCAAGTAAATAAACTACTCAAACAGTTTGAAAAAATGCAAAAAACCATGAAAAAAATGAGTGGTGGAAAAATGAAAAAGATGATGCAGCAAATGAACCAGATGCAGGGCGAAGAGGGGATGCCCGACTTTTCCAAAATGCCTGGTGGTTTGCCAGGTATGGGCGGGAAGAAATTTCCATTCTAGATAAGAGTCAAAGCGAGACATTCTATAGCTATTTTTTCAAAATAATAATTATTTTTTTTGATTGATTTTTACAAATATTCATATAAAATCGCCGGAATATAATTGTAATGTTCTTTGATAAATGAAACTGAAGTTAAAATTTTTACTAGTACTTTTTGTTGGCTTGCTTTCAACTCAACTAGTCTTGTCTGATGAAGCAAGTTCAGTTGAAACGGTCCAACTTTCATTGACTGTCACTTCAACAGGCCAATTAAATATTAGCGCTGTAAAGCAAGTAGAAAAAGGAATTAATGCATTTGATGCTATTGATCTGTTAGTGGTAATGGGCTCTAAGGAGACAGATTGGGGGCCTCAAATCATGTCTTTGGGTGGTATTGAGGCTATTGGGAATACATATTGGGCGCTCTACGTTAATGGCAAAATGTCGATGGTAGGGGCGAAAGATGTTATTCTTGATGATAATACTTTTATACATCTAAACCTTGAAGCGTTTTAGGGTACCATGTGTCAAATAATTTGAGGAAAAGTTATGAATACTAGTGAACACAAAATTAATTCGAGTTTCACCTTTTTAGTAATTTTAGCGGTTTTAATCGTCCTAGGTGTAGCTGGCAGATTGCTACCTCACCCGCCGAACTTTACACCGATGGCGGCTATTGCACTTTTCTCCGGTTTTATTTTTATGAAAAGATATATGGCGATACTTGCAGTGGTCGTAACAATGCTCTTAACTGATTATTTTGCATTTGGTTTTCTTTCGCCAGAATGGTTTGCTTCAAAGTCTATGTGGGTTGTCTATCTTTCGTTATTATTCCCGATTGTATTTAAGAACTTTTTACAGAAAAAGTTAGGTTTGCTGAGAATAACAGGTGCTGCTCTAGCAAGCTCCACGGTGTTCTTTTTAGCAACTAATTTTGCTGTGTGGGCATTTTCGCCAATGTATGAGAAGACATGGTCTGGCCTAGTTCTTTGCTACACCATGGCAATTCCTTTCTTCCAAAATACAGTCGCCGGAGATTTAATCTGGTCTGGCATTATTTTTGGCGCCTATTATGCATTACGTAGCTATTCAAATTTAGCTGTTTTGAAACAAAAAAGCTCACTCATATATAGTTCAGGCTAGTTAATTAAGTAGGCCGATGATTAATCGCGCTGAATGCACCATTGCTAATAAAGCTTATTGGAATGAAGTCGCCTCTGTTCATCAAGAGAATTACGTAAACGACTTAATACAGCGCGTTAGTCAACCTAACTTCACAACATTTGATGCTGTAGAGCAACGCCTATTTGAAAAAATAAACCTCTCAGGAATGTCAGTGGCACAAATCTGCTGTAACAATGCCAGAGAGCTAATTTCGGTCAAAAAAGCTGGTGCAGGTCGTTGTGTAGGTTTTGACATTAGTGATGAATTTATTAAGCAAGGAGAGAAACTTAAGCAGGCAGCGGGAGTAGAAATTGAACTTGTTTGTAGTGACATTTATAATTTAGGTGATATTTACAATAATCAATTTGATTTGCTATATATAACGATCGGTGTTCTGGGATGGCTGCAAGACCTTGCAACTTTCTTTGCTATATTAAATCGCCTGCTAAAACCCGGTGGCCAAATACTCGTGTATGAAATGCACCCTGTTTTATGGCTTTTTGAAGAGGATTCTGGCGGAACTATTAGAAATGATTACTTCGATAATAAACCCTACTTTGAAGAGCACGTAAATGACTATATGAACCCAAATGTAGTAATAAAGTCGCCATCTTATTGGTTCCATCACCCATTGGCAGAGATATTGGGAGACCTTATAGCGCATGATTTTATTATCACTCATTTTGATGAATATGCCCATGACATATCTAATAGGGCTGCTTTTTTATCTGAACAAGAAAATCGTCCACCAATGTGTTACAGTTTGGTAGCAAAAAAAATCTAGTCAATGATGTTTAGTTAAGGAAATCTCTCCTCTTAAAAGCATAAACTATTTAATTCAAAAAAAAATTTCATAAGTAAGATAAAATTAAATCTTTTTTATTCAACAATAGCTAGTGATTTATCAAATTTTTGGCATTATTTTTCCGGTATTTGCAATAGTTCTAGTGGGCTATTTCTATGCTTCAAAATTTCAGCCAAACATGGATACGGCGAATACAATTAATTTTAATATTTTTTTGCCAGCGCTAATGTTTTCTGTTCTATCTAGAGAGTCATTCCAAATTCAAAACTATCAAGTTTTAGCTTTATCTGGGGTCATTGTTATTTTAGGCTCAGGGGTCATTGCCTGGATTATTGCAAAGGTTTTGGACATTAATATTAAAACCTTTGTTCCTCCGATGATGTTTGGCAATACAGGCAATGTAGGTTTACCGATAGCGGTACTTGCATTTGGCGAGATTGCGCTTGGCGCGGCTGTCGTTCTTTTTGTTATAGAGATGCTGTTGCATTTTACTTTTGGAGCCTATATATTATCAAAAAATTCAAATTTACTGCCTGTATTTAGATCTCCTATTCTGATTGCAACTCTAGCGGGTATTGGAATTAATCTTATAGATCTTGAGCTTTGGTTACCAGCAACTCAAATGATTGATTTGTTAGGTCAGGCAGCGATTCCATTATTATTATTTACCCTAGGAACGCACCTAATTGGTGTTAATTTCGGTGATTGGAAGCTGGGAGTATTGGGGGCTATTTTATGCCCCCTTACAGGATTAGCGGTGGCGTTAATACTCGTTCAATTTTTTGATTTTGAAACATTACATTATCAGCAACTCATTCTATTTAGTGTATTGCCACCTGCAGTTCTTAATCATGTAATGGCTGAAAAGTATCAGCAACAACCTGAAACTGTTGCTTCAATAGTAACGATTGGTAATATTGGGAGCTTATTTATACTTCCTATGGCACTATACTATGTGCTTTCAATTAACTAAACAGCTTAAAACAGAGATATAACATGACCAGTCATTTAAAGGGTATTTTGATGACTTTTATTGGGGTCGTTATTTTGAGTCCAGACTCCGTACTCATAAGGTTGACTGATGCTGACAGTTGGACAGTGCTTTTTTATAGGGGCTTATTAATGTCGATTGGTGTTTTGATACTTTTGCTTATCACCTATCGCTCAAAGACAATTGTTGAATTTAAGAAAATCGGCAGAGGCGGTTTATGGATAGGTTGGTTGCACGGAATCATGACCGGAACATTCGTATTTGCAATTATGCATACCTCGATAGCTAATACTCTTGTTATTATAAGTACAGGACCGATTTGGATTGCAATTATTGCCTGGCTGACGTTACGTGAAAGGGCAAGTCTAATTACTTGGCTGGCAATGATTATTGTATTTATCGGGATCTATATTGTTATGAGTGCTAATTTTGGTGGGCAGAATATAGTGGGCGATATTTTTGCATTGATTACAGCTATTCTCATGGGCTTTACTTTTACACTTGTGCGCAAATATAAGACCGTCAATATGGTTCCAACTATGGCAGTAGGAGGTATCATTGCCGCAATAATTGCATGTATTTTTGCCCCTACACTTGTCTTAAAGCCTGAGGCAATAATTTATGTTGTTGCAATGGGGGTAATTCTATCGATATCGTTTAGTCTAATAACCATAGCTCCAAGATATATGCCTGCAGCTGAGGTTGGAATGATTATGCCTTTGGAAACTGTTTTAGGGACTCTGATTGCTTGGAAAATGATTAATGAAGTGCCCACGAACAATGCCATAATCGGAGGCATAATTGTTGTTGCTACTTTATTTTTTCATGCTTGGTATAGTGCCAATCTAGCCAACAAAGAGCAGAAAAATAAATAAATTCTTATATTGACTAAGTTAACCTCCCATAAGTTTTAATATGAACAAACATCTAAAAGGATTATTAATTGCATTTTTTGGAATCTTGATTTTGTCTCCAGATGCTGCATTAGTGAGACTTGCTAATGCTGATAGCTGGACGATTCTGTTTTGGCGTGGGATATTTTTTACTGCTGGCATTATTGTTATTTTGCTCATAACCTATCGCTCTAAAGCACTTAATGAAGTAATTAATATTGGCAAAGAGGGGATACTTATCGGGTTTTTAACGGCTTTGGGCGGTACCTCATTTATTTTGGCAATTCATTACACATCTATAGCTAAAACACTGGTCATTATTAGTACTTCGCCTATCATGGTTGCGATTGTTTCTTTGGTGATGCTAAAAGAAAAGCCTGCCTTATATACATGGCTCTCGATGATTATTATATTTATTGGAATTTATATTGTCATGGCTGGAGATACAAGTGGCATGAATTTAACGGGTAACCTTTTCGCTTTGACTTCGGTAGTTATTGGGGGCTTTTCTTTCACTCTTTTGAGAAAATATAATAACGTAAATATGATTCCTGCAATGGCTGTAAACGGTTTAGTGATAGCCTTAATTGGTTTTATTATTGCAGATTCATTGGTCTTATCGTCCCAATCTATGCTGTATGTTTTTGCCAGCGGAATTGTTGTTGCTGTTTCATTTAGTTTAATAACAATTGCTCCGCGATACATCACGGCTCCTGAAGTTGCAATGTTTTTTCCGCTTGGTACAGTATTGGGAACTTTAATTGCCTGGATTATGATTAAAGAAGAGCCCTCCAGTAATGCTTTGATTGGAGGCTCTATCGTTATAATAACTTTATTTTGTCACGCATGGTATAGTGCCGGGCTGTCACCAAAGAAAATAATAAACAAACAATTAAATAATTATGAATAGTCAAGCAATAAAAGCTGATTTATTGATGCTCATTGCAGCTGTCATCTGGGGGTTTGCTTTTGTGGCTCAACGCGAGGGCATGGAAACGATGGGTCCTTTTTTATTCAATGGAGTCAGATTCTTGATAGGTGTGATAGCGCTGACTCCAGTGGTTTGGTTTCTATCTAAAAAACCTCAACCAGAGCATAAAGCGAAAGTGTCAACAAAGAAACTATTGTTTGCTGGCGCTATGGCAGGCTTGATATTGTTTGTAGCGATTAGTTTTCAGCAGGTAGGATTACAATATACAACGGCGGGAAAGGCTGGTTTTATCACTGGCTTGTATATATTTTTTGTACCCTTGATTGGATTATTTTTTGGACAAAAAACAGGCTCCGGCACTTGGCTAGGAGCAACAATCGCTCTGTTTGGTTTATATCTACTCAGTATCAAGGAAGACTTCAGTATTGCTGAGGGTGACTTACTTCAGCTAGTCTGTGCGGTATTCTTTGCGGCACATGTGTTATACATAGGCTACTTTGCAAAACGGATGGATCCTTTGAAACTTTCGCTGATTCAGTATATAGTAACCGGGATTCTAAGTTTATTGATTGCAATTGTCATTGAATTAATTACTTGGGATATGATTATAGAAACAGCTATCCCCTTGCTTTACGCTGGCGTTATGTCGACCGGTGTTGCATATACATTGCAAGTAGTAGCCCAGCAACACGCACACTCCTCTCATGCGGCAATAATCTTAAGCCTTGAAGGAGCCTTTGCAGTGTTAGGTGGCTGGTTGCTATTAGATGAATATTTATCGACAAGAGGTCTTTTGGGTTGTGGACTGATGCTCACAGGCATGTTCTTGTCCCAATTATTGCCCAAATTGGATACAGTTTATAAAAGAAAATAGAAATTAAGACTAAGTTGTTTTTTATTGATACACAATTAAATAGATTAAGATTTTGCAAAACATAATTGAACTTCAAAATATTACCGTTTTTCAGCAAAGAAACAAAATCTTTGACAACTTTTCTTTGACTCTAGAAAGAGGCCAGAATACAGTTATTTTAGGTCCTAATGGTGCAGGTAAAACAACCTTGCTTAAATTGTTAAATCGTGAACTTTATATAGTGGCGAATGAAAATAGCAGTATAAAAATTTTTGGAAAAGATCACTGGAATGTGCAAGAATTGCGTGCTCATTTAGGAGTAGTTTCGCATCACTTACAGAGTAATTATTCTAACAGTGCACTAGGTCTTTACGTAGTGTTGTCAGGTTTTTATGCTAGCGATGGAATATGGCAGCATCAGAGCTTTGATAACGAACATCTAGAACTTGCCTATCAGACCATGAAATTGTTGGACATAGAAGGTTTGCAATCTCGTCAATTTTCAACGATGTCTACTGGCGAGCAGCGAAAGTTTCTATTAGCGCGTGCTTTAGTGCATAACCCTGAAGTTCTCGTGCTTGATGAACCAACAAGTGGTCTTGACTTGCGTACTTGCTTTCAGTATCTTGAAATTATTCAAGACCTTATAAGTATGGGTAAAAATGTTATTTTAGTTACTCATCATATTCACGAAATTCCACCTGAAATTAATAGAGTCATTTTATTGAAAGAATGTAAAGTGGTAAATGATGGTGACAAAGCCAAGATTTTAACAAGCAAAACTTTAAGTAGTTTATTTGACAGACCTATTAAAATTGTTGAGGAAAATGGCTACTATCAAGCTTTGCCAGGATAATTAAGGTTTATTAACTCGATATCTTGCAGATTTAGCGTGAGCTTGTAGGCCTTCACCATCGGCAAGCGTTGCAGCAACTTTGCCTAAAGTATTGGCACCTTCATCTGAAACCATGATTAGGCTTGATTTCTTCTGGAAATCATAAACACCAAGCGGCGAAGAGAATCTCGCAGTTCCTGAGGTTGGAAGTACATGATTCGGTCCTGCACAGTAATCACCTAAAGCTTCACAGGTATTTTTTCCCATAAAAATTGCCCCCGCATTTTTGATACTATCCAGAATAGATTCAGGGTTATCAACTGACAGCTCTAAATGTTCTGGCGCAATCTTATTTGATATTTCAATGGCGTCTGATAAGTCCTTTGTTTGAATCAGTGCACCTCGCTCTGTGAGAGCTGTGCGAATAATATTTTGCCTATCCATGGCAGGCAAAAGTTTTTTAATGCTTTTTTCAACTTCATTAATAAAGTTTTGATTAGGACAAAGTAATATTGATTGTGCATCTTCATCATGCTCAGCTTGTGAAAACAAATCCATTGTAACCCAGTCTGGATCTGTATTTCCGTCGCATATGATAAGAATTTCAGAAGGGCCAGCAATCATATCAATGCCAACTTGGCCAAAAACAGCTCGCTTTGCTGTAGCGACATAAATATTTCCAGGCCCAACTATCTTATCGACCTTTGGTACACTTTCAGTTCCATAAGCTAAAGCCGCAATAGCTTGCGCACCACCTATTGTAAAGATTTTATTAACGCCAGAAATAAACGCCGCTGCCAATACAAGCTGGTTGATTTGCCCGTTTGGGGTTGGTACAACCATGATGAGCTCCTCAACTCCAGCCACCTTGGCAGGTATTGCATTCATTAAAACTGAAGAAGGGTAGGCTGCTTTACCTCCAGGAACATATAAACCAACTCGATCCAAAGGTGTTATTTTTTGACCAAGCATCGAGCCATCTTCTTCAGTGTAAGTCCAGGTTTTTTGTTTTTGCTTTTGATGATATTGTTTAATCCTTTCTGCAGCAACAGCTAGAGCGTTCCTTTCTGAGTCTCCCAAAGCTTTATAAGCGTTTTTAATATCTGCACGACTTATTGTAAGATCGGCCAATGAATCAGCTTTGACGTTGTCAAATTTGACTGAATAATCAACGAGAGACTTATCACCACCAGTACGAATTGAAGATATTATTTCATCAACTATATCAGCAACTTGTTTATTTGAAACGCTTTCCCATGCGAGCAAAGCAGAGAGTTTTGATTCAAAGTCGGACTGTTGAGAAGAAAGTTTGGTGATCATAGATTCTCTTCAATTCTTGCAATCCATCTATTAATTTCGTTGTGTTTAGTGTTAAAGGACGCGGAGTTGACTATTAGCCTCGAGCTTATATCATAGATATGGTCTAGCGCTGTCAAGCCATTTGCTTTAAGAGTGTTACCAGTATCAACTAGGTCAACTATGCAGTTTGCTAGTCCTACTATTGGTGCCAACTCCATTGCACCAGAAAGCTTGATTACCTCAACCTGCCTTCCTTTTGACTGAAAATAATGTTTGGTAGAGTTGATATATTTGGTTGCTATTTTGAGAGTACTTTGATTCAAGTCACTTTCATCTCGTGCAGCGACCATGAGACGGCATTTTGCAATTTTCAAATCCAGCAGCTCAAAAAGTCCTAAACCTCCATGTTCTAAAAGCACATCTTTTCCAGAGACACCGATGTCAGCAGTACCATGCTGAACAAAAACCGGAACATCACTTGCACGGAGAATAATGACTTTGACGTCATCAAGATTTGTATTAAGAACAAGTTTTCTACTACCTAGTTCTTCAGAAGATATGTTTAAACCTGCCTTTTTCAACAAAGGAAGGGTCTGTTCTAATATTCGACCTTTAGAAAGAGCGATAGTTAGCATAATATATTTTATTTGTTGAAATTATTCTAGTGCTGAACTCGGTCTATATCTGCACCTAGCATCTTAAATTTTTCCTCGATCATTTCATAACCACGGTCAAGATGATAAACACGTTCAATAGTAGTAGACCCTTCAGCAGCAAGACCTGCCAAAACAAGGCTTGCAGAGGCTCTAAGATCTGTCGCCATCAAGTTCGCGCCCTTGAGGGATTTTACCCCTTTACATACAACTGTGTTGCCTTCCAGTTTAAGGTTAGCTCCCATACGGTTGATTTCAGGAACATGCATAAAGCGGTTTTCAAAAATGGTTTCTATAATTGTGCTACTACCTTTTGCTATGGAGTTAAGGGCGACAAATTGAGCCTGCATATCGGTCGGAAAGTTCGGGTATGCACTGGTTCTAATGTCAACTGCCTGTGGTCTCCTGCCTTTCATGTCGAGCTTGACGGAGTTTTTATTTGTTTGAATGTCAGCTCCAGTCTCAATAAGCTTTCCAATTACGGAGCGCATCGAGTCTGGTTCAATATTGTTAACAGTGATACAGCCACCAGTGATTGCAGCTGCTACTAAATAGGTTCCAGCTTCAATGCGGTCTGGACATATATTGTATTCTGTGCCACTAAGCCTGCCAACTCCTTCTATAATAAGTGTCGAGCTATTTTCACCGGTTATTTTCGCCCCCATTTTATTTAAACAATGGATTAAATCTGTGACTTCAGGCTCTTGTGCAGCATTACTGATTGTAGTAATGCCATTTGCTAATGTTGCAGCCATAATTATATTTTCAGTTGCGGTTACAGAGACCAAATCAAAGTTGATTTGCGCTCCTTTAAGTTCCTTAGCGCTGGCATAAATATAGCCATTATTTAACTTAATTTTTGCCCCCATTTTTTCTAGCGCATTTAAGTGTAGGTCGACTGGCCGAGTGCCGATAGCACAACCACCAGGCAAAGATATTTTAGCTTTTTTGTATTTTGCTAACGTTGGACCTAGCGTCAAGATTGATGCTCTCATCGTTTTAACGAGGGAATAGTCTGCTACTAAATTATTGAGGTTTGATGCGTCAACTAAAATAGATCCGTCCTCTTCAAGGATAAAGTTTGCACCCATATCCATCAAAAGTCTCAGTGTAGTCGAAACATCAGTTAGTTGAGGTGTGTTTGTAAGCTTTAGGGGTTCATCCGCAAGAATAGATGAAAAAAGGATTGGAAGAGTGGCATTTTTTGAACCAGATGTTCTAATGTTTCCAATGAGACTATTACCACCTCGAATAACTAGTTTATACATTGATTTCTATGTTCCCTCTAACATAATTTGTAGAAATTCTTTCATGCCGTACCTATTTATTTTTGAGTCATAACTATACTTTTCTAAATCGACCATACTGATAGACTGATAAATTACGTCATAGACACGCCAGCGGTCTTTCCTAATCATTTTTAATGTAACTAAAGCTTTTGCAGGTTCATTATTCAATGAAGCAGTCACTATCACCTTGGCTATATTCCCCTCTTTTGTAGCATTTTCATTAACAATAATGCTGATTCGATCCCAATTCACTATGGTTGCTAATATATATATATATTCATTAATTAAAGAATTCCTAAGGTCCCTTTCAAATATTTTTCTATCACTATATTGGAGTTGACCCCAGTAATCACCCAAAACTAGTTCAGTGCTATATTCAACATCAATATAAGGAATTATTTTCTTTTTGGCTATATTGAGTGTTGTGAAAAAAGTGCTTTCAGCATTCTTGTTTTGCTCTATAAAAGAGCAAAGAATATCATCGATAATGGCTTGAGATTGCGCCACTGGTGAATCCTCTGAGTCGTTTGGTGAGATTGTCGGGCATGAATTAGCGGCCAATGTAAGTCCGATAAAAGATATATTGATAAGGATTGCCTTTAAAATATCAAGAAGAATTTTCATGTGGATATTTTACTATCATTTAATTTAACTCTGATTGTAATGACAACGGAAAAACTTACAACTAAATTAATAAACCTAAGTACTGATTCAGGTGTCTATAAAATGTTAGATCGAAGTGGTCGGGTCATCTATGTTGGTAAAGCCAAGAATCTGAAGAATAGAATTTCCCAGTACTTTGTTAAAACAAGCTCTAGCGACAAAACACAAGCGCTGAGAAAAAATATTTACGACTTTTCGGTGATCATAACAAAAACAGAGACTCAAGCCTTGTTTCTAGAAAATGATCTTATAAAGCAATACAAACCAAAATACAATATATTACTCAAAGATGCTAAAAGTTATCCTTACATCTATCTCAGCAACGACAAGCATCCTCGACTAGGGTTATTTCGAGGCAAAAAAAATAAAAATTATCAATATTTTGGGCCATATCCATCGGCTCATGTTGCTCGAGACGCCTTGTCTTTATTAAAAAAAATATTCAAAGTTCGGCAGTGTTCAGATGGTTTTTATCGTTCCCGCTCAAGGCCCTGTCTAGAATACCAAATCAGCCTTTGCAGTGCACCCTGTGTCGGAAAGATTTCTGACCTAAGCTATAAACAAGATGTTGAAATGGCAGGCCTCTTTTTGAGAGGCAAAGGTGTAAAGCTTCTCAATCAGGTTTCGCAAAAGATGAAGCAGGCTTCAGTTGATTTGGATTATGAACTTGCAGCTAATTACAGAGACCAGTTAATTGGTCTACGTACTATTCAAGAAAGGCATGGCTCACAATTTAATTCAGATATGGATGTTATTTGCGTCGTCCAAAAAGATAACATTCACTGTATTGAAGTGATGTTTGTCCGCTCGGGAAAACAAATTGGCAGTGAAAGTGTTTTTCCTAGGAACGCCAAAGGTAAAACCTGTGAAAACGTTTTAAGTGCCTTCTTACCACAGTACTATCTTGGTAAAAATTCTCCTAGACAAATAGTACTCAGCCATAAGTTAGATGATAAAATTTTGATTGCCAAGGCCCTGTCAACTAAGATCATTCATTCACCAAAAGTTGAAAAAAAACACTTTCTAGAAATTGCATCACTGAACGCAAAAGAGAATTTAAAGCAGTATTTGTTATCAAGTTTTACCAAGAAAAAACAACTTGAATGTTTACAAGAAACATTAGCTTTGGGTCAACTTCCAGAGTTGATGGAATGTTTTGACGTAAGTCACACCATGGGGGAGGCAACCACTGCATCCTGTGTTGTATTTGAGAAAGGACTTCCAATAACAAAAAAGTACAGACAATTTAACATCAAGGATATCACTCCCGGGGACGACTACGCTGCTATAAGTCAGGCTGTTTTTCGTCGCTATTCTTCACTCCTTAAAAACAATAAAACTTTACCCGATATTGTTTTTATAGACGGTGGCTTGGGTCAACTCAACCAGGCTATTATGGTATTGAATTCTATCGGTATTGATTCAATACAGTTGGTAGGAGTTGCAAAAGGTGAGAGTCGAAAAGCAGGTCTCGAGACTCTCATTACAGTCGAAGATGAAAAAGTTAATAGAATAAATCTAGTCCCTCATGATCCTGCCTTATTATTAGTTAATAATATTCGAGATGAGTCTCACAGATTTGCCATCAAACATCACCGACAAAAAAGAGCGTCAAAACGAAACATATCTCCACTTGAAAGCATTAAAGGTATCGGAAACAAGAAACGTACAGCTCTTTTGAATCATTTCGGAGGCCTTCAAGAAATTGAAAAAGCTAGCCAAGAAGAATTACAAAAAGTTGTTGGTATAAGTAGTGCTTTGGCGACTAAAATAAAAGAAAAATTAAAGAAATAATTAACCTTATGTTTATACTCAGATTGCTCGCCGTTGTAATTGTTGTTAGTTACATTATCTGGTTTTTCAATACTCGATTTATTGGCAATAACGTGTCATTCTTTAAGGTAGGCTCATGGGTTATGCTTGCAACTTTTGCAATCTATGTTTTCTTGGCTGGTGTGTCTTCTTTGGTTGAGGATTTCTGACCTTTAGTTGTAATAATTAACCTGTTAAGGTGCTCAGTCCTAGATATAACTCTTCTACTTGCATTTACGATTATGGAAAGTTTTGATGCCTCCCATACTGGTAAATCTCTCATATGGTCACCGACATAATCAAAATTACCCTCACCAAAACGCTCGATAAGTTTTTCTGCTTTGATATAGCTAGATAAGTTGAGGTCTTTATTGGTTGCCATAACATCATCAAATAACTGAAGATATTTTGCAATCGCGAAGGCGTAATTTTTGTGTGAAGCAGTCGCAAGAATAACTCTATTGCCTTCGTCTTTTCTTTGGCGAACATAGTTAATAACTGTTTTGTTGTAAGGTAAATGGGTAACGTTTATCTCAAAACGCCTGACCAGTTGATCTTTCAGGTATCCTTTACCTTTCGATAACCATAAGAAGTAATGCAAAATTAACCATGGGCTTTTTCTTAAGACACCGAAAGAAGATTTAACTAATAGGTCAGTATCAATAAGGGTATGGTCGAGGTCTACAATTAAATTGTTACTGCTACTTTTCACTATCTAATTTACTCCATTTGTCATATAGTACCTCTAATTGTAGTTCCATCTCGCGTAATTTCATTGTTAAATTGATAGCTTCGGGATCTTGGTAAAATTTTGGATTAGATAAATGTTGCTGAGCGACAGAAATCTCGTTTTCTAAATTCTCAATTATTTCTGGAAGAGAGTTCAGTTCTTGTTGCTGGCGATATGAAAGCTTGCTTTTATTTATATTATTTTTATCTGATTTTGTTGAAGCTGCGTTATTTTTTTGATTAATTTTTTTTGTTTTTTGCTCAAGATAATTGTCATAGCCGCCAATATATTGTTCGATAACCGCATTACCTTCCATTACTATTGTGGAGCCAACAATGTTATTAAGAAAAGTTCTATCATGAGAAATCAATATTATAGTACCAGCAAAATCAACTAACATCTCTTCAAGCAGTTCAAGTGTTTCAACATCCAAATCATTAGTAGGCTCATCAAGAACTAATAGGTTAGAAGGTTGGGAAAGAATTTTCGCTAACATTAAACGATTTTTCTCTCCACCAGAAAACATTTTAATAGGAGCCATTGCCTGTTTGGCGGTAAATAAAAACTGTCTCAAATATCCAATAATGTGCTTACTTTTGCCATTAATTTTGATGTAATCTCTGCCGCCCGAAACAAAATCCATAGCCTTCATATTAAGGTCAAGAGATTCGCGCATTTGGTCAAAATATGCTAATTCAATGGTTTTTGATCGACGAATACTGCCTTGGTCTGGCTTTAATTCATTCAACAGAAGCCTGACAAGGGTAGATTTACCGGAACCGTTACCACCAATAATGCCAATCTTATCGCCTTTTAATACGAGTAATGAGAATTTTTTTACAAGTTCTAATTGGCCGATTTGATAACTAATTTTTTTCACTTCAAATACAATTTTTGAAATTCTTTTTTCGTCTTCATCGGGTGTATGAATTTTTACTTTGCCTTGTTTTTTGCGGCGATTAATATAAGCTTGCCGCATCTCTTTTAGGGCTCTAACACGACCTTCATTACGAGTCCTTCTTGCTTTTATGCCTTGACGTATCCATGCCTCTTCTTGAGTAAGCTTTTTATCGAATCTTGCATTTTCTAGTTCTTCCGCATTTAGTAAATTTTCTTTACGTTTTAAGTAATCCAGATAGCCACATTCAAATACTGCGAGATTTCCTCGGTCTAGATCAAAAACCCTATTTGCAATTGCTTGCACAAATGAACGGTCATGGCTAATTAAGACTATAGTCCCATGAAAATCTTTGAGCAACTTCTCTAAATCAAGAATCGCGGTAATATCCATATGATTTGTCGGTTCGTCAAGTAGAAGAAGGTCAGGTTCTTGGATTATTGCGCGGGCAAGCATAACACGCCTTTTCCATCCACCCGACATTGTTGAAAATTTGGCTTTATGGTCAAGTTTAAAGCGATTTAAGATTGCCTCAATTTTGTGTATATAGTGCCATGCATCTTTCTGCTCGATAAGGCTTTGATAAGGGCCGCTTTCCTCAGCGTTGCTTGACTGAGTACTTCGGTAATAATTTGCTAAAAGGTCACCAATAGTGCCCAGACCTCTTGCAACGACTTCAAAAAGGGATTGTTCAATATCTTGAGGCGAGGACTGCTCTAAATAACTAATAGTAGTATTATTTTTTACCTTTATTTCGCCATCGTCTGCATCAATTATTCCTGCCAGCACCCTCATGAGACTGGATTTACCTTCTCCATTACGACCGATTAGCGCTATTTTGTCGCCCTTTTGTATGGTAGCACTGATCTCATTCAGTACTAGATTTTCAGAAAATTGTAGCGAAATATTGTCTAAGGTAATAAGTGGCATAAGTTAAAATTTGAATTTTAAATAGTTAACTGTTTGAATGCGTTATTTTATTCAATTTACTCTCATATTTTTGCTTATTCAATCTAGTTATGCTGGAACTATTGAGGCAAAAGAATTTACTTCATCTGAACAAGAGAAGCGTTATCGTGACTTAATTGAAGATATTCGTTGTCCGGTATGTCAAGGGCAAAGTATCGGCGATTCTAACTCAGGCTTAGCGCTTGATTTGCGTGAGCAGGTTCGCAAAATGATTCTCAGTAATCACACAAATGATGAAATTTATAGTTTTATGGTACAGAGGTATGGTGATTTTGTTATTTTCAAACCACCAATTAAGCCAGCAACTTACATGCTTTGGTTTGCGCCATTTATATTTTTATTTATTTGCCTATTTCTTTTATTTCGATCTATAAGAGCAAGATCCAAGATAGCGGCTGAACTAACTATTGATATTGATAGGGCAAAAGGCAATTAAAATAAAACGATTATATCTATAAGGCATTCATTTTTTATGACTTCAAGCCAGGAGTTCGGTGACTTAATGGTAACAGCATACAATTATCAAAAGCAAGGTAAATTTTCCTCAGCTATTCAGAGCTGGAATGCGTTAGTTAAACATAAATCTGCTGGCAATGATTTGAAAGCTAGTGCGCATATGAATTTGGGCTATCTTCATCAGCAACAGGGTAATTTTGATCTGGCCCATGAAAGCATGGCTAGCGCGATTGAAGCTAATCCTAATAGCGCGGAAGCTTATTATTGCTTAGCCTATATGGAACAACAGAAAGAGAACTTTAATAAGGCGATAGAGTATTTAGAGTGTGCACTGAAATTGAATAAAAAGGATACAGGTATTTTCAATAATTTAGCAAATTGCTATGATAGACTCAACAAAACTAAAGAAGCAATCCAGAACTATTCTGAAGCAATTTTAATAGACGAAAAATATATTACAGCTTACTATAACCGTGGCAACTGTTACTCTAAAATAGCAGAGCATAATTTAGCACTCAAAGATTTAACTAAAGCGATTGAATTAGATAAAAACTTTTACCAAGCCTATTATAATCGTGGTTCATTATATAAAAGTATTGGTAAAGATAAACTAGCACAAAAAGACTTTAAAAAGGCAGAGACGCTGGCCAAGGTTGAGTTAGAGAAAATTAATATACAGAGATAACAGTGAGCGAACAAGACGAAAACAAACTGATTGCAGAAAGGAAGTCTAAATTAGCAGATTTAAGAGAAGCTGGAAATCCATTTGTTAATGACTTCAAACCAAGTGACTTAATTCAAGACCTTCACGATAATTATGGCTCACTAAAAAATGAACCACTGGAGCAGGAGAACAAAGAAGTCTGTATTGCAGGAAGGTTGATGCTCAAAAGGGTTATGGGAAAGGCGAGCTTTGCGCAAATACAGGATTCTTCGGGACGGATGCAGCTCTTCGTTACCCGGGATGTGCTGGATGACGGTTTTTACAATGAACACTTCAAAAAATGGGATATAGGAGATATAGTTGGCGTCAAAGGGCTTCTCTTTAAGACCAAAACTGGAGAGCTTTCTGTTCGAGTTAATGAAATCAAGCTGCTAACCAAATCGCTTAGACCGCTTCCTGATAAATTCCATGGTTTGTCCGACAAAGAAACAATATATCGTCAACGTTATGTCGACCTTATCATGAACGAAGACTCCCGAAAAGTTTTCCAGCTGCGTTCACAAATAGTTGCTTATATTCGCAACTTCTTTATTCAGCACAATTATCTGGAAGTCGAAACCCCAATGATGCAAGTTATACCAGGTGGTGCAGCTGCAAAGCCATTTGTCACCCATCATAATGCTTTAGATATGGGTTTGTACCTACGCATTGCTCCTGAGCTGTATCTTAAGAGGTTGATTGTTGGTGGTATGGACGGGGTCTTTGAAATTAATAGAAATTTCAGGAATGAAGGGCTTTCTACACGCCACAATCCAGAGTTTACAATGATTGAGTTTTATAAAGCCTATGCCACTTACGAAGACTTCATGGACCTTACTGAGGACTTGTTTAGAGGTATAGCGAGTGATATTTGTAAATCAGGTTTAATTCATTACCAGGGAGACGATTTTGATTTCTCCAAACCTTTTGAACGGCTCAGTGTGTTTGATTCTATTTTGAAATACAATCCAAATTTTAAGCCTGCAGACTTATCTTTGGAGAATGCTAAAAGTAGCGCTGAAAAAATGGGCATCAAGGTTAAAGATAATTGGGGTTTAGGAAAAATTCAGATTGAAATTTTTGAAAAAACTGTTGAGGATAAATTGGTTCAGCCTACTTTTGTTACTCACTATCCAACAGAAGTGTCCCCTCTATCTAGACGCAATGATGAAAACCCATTTGTAACCGATCGCTTTGAATTATTTATTGGTGGCAGAGAGATTGCTAATGGTTTTTCTGAACTAAATGATCCAGAAGACCAGGCCCAAAGATTTAGAGAACAAGCTAACCGAAAAGATGCTGGAGATGATGAAGCTATGCATTATGATGCTGACTATATCCGCGCTCTGGAATATGGTATGCCTCCAACTGCAGGCGAGGGCATAGGGATTGACCGTCTAGTGATGCTTTTTACAAATTCACCTTCGATTAGAGATGTATTGCTTTTCCCTCATATGAGGCCTGAATAGGAAATTTGGATGAGACTAAACACTAAATACCTTTGTATATTTTTTCTGCTAACTAACGAGCCGTCCAAACAATGATTCCAGTTCTTACTCTTGACGGGCCAAGTGGCGTTGGAAAGGGTACTGTGGCAAGTATTGTTGCACAAAAACTAAATTGGCACCAGCTAGATTCTGGTGCTATCTATCGAGCATTTGCACTTGCAGCAATGGATTGTGGTATTGGTATAGATAATCTTGATGGTTTATTAGAACTTGCGAGCAAGCTTGACTTAGAATTTAAATCAAATTCTGACCATGCACCACTTAGTGTCTATTTAGACAAGGTCGATGTAACAACCGAATTGCGCACAGAAAAAACTGCAACAGTAGCCTCAAAATATGCACAACTGGCTCCGCTGAGAAAAGTTTTACTTGTAAAACAAAGGCAATTTCAAAAACCGCCTGGCTTGGTTGCTGATGGTAGAGATATGGGGACAGTGGTATTTCCTGATGCCCCTTTTAAAGTGTTTCTAACTGCTGATCCTGAAGAGAGGGCTAGGAGAAGATTAAAACAGTTGCAAGTTGGTGGCAATGCTGGTAACATTTCGCACACTTTGGATGGGGTTAGGAAAAGAGATGAGCGCGATAAAAATCGAGCTCACTCTCCACTAAAACCAGCCAAAGATGCATTGATTATAGATACTACAAATCTTACAATTGATGAAGTCATTAGCAAGGTAATGGCAATTATCGAGGTTTGAGCGGTCAAACTTTAAATATTAACTAACCCGATATGAATTAAGCGGAAACCGTTGTAGCTTAAGAATTACCGGTCAATATCAAAAGAATTATGTCAGAATCATTTTCGGAGCTATTTGAGAATAGCGAAATCCAGCAAAACGTAAAACCTGGAGCTCTATTAATGGGCACTGTGGTCAGTATGAATCGTGAAAAAGCGATTGTTAATGTTGGCTTAAAGTCAGAAGGTTTCATTTCATTAAACGAATTTACAAATGTTAATGGAGAGATAGAAATTGTAGAGGGTGATGTTGTTGAAGTAGCGCTAGAGTCAATTGACGATGGTCTAGGTCACACCCTGCTTTCTCGTGAAAAAGCAAAGCGCATTAAGATGTGGCAAGAGCTTGAAGCGGCAATGCAATCTAAGGGGGCTGTAAGAGGAGTTGTCACAGGTTCAGTCAAGGGAGGTTTGACAGTAGATATAGGAGTTATTAAGGCATTTTTGCCGGGCTCACTGGTTGACGTAAGACCTGTCAAAGATTTCGATTTCTTGATAGGTCAAGAAATCGAAGCCATCGTTATTAAAATGGATGAAGTTAGAAACAACATTGTTATCTCAAGAAAAGCCATCATGCAGGAGGCTAACTCTGCAGACAGAGAAGCTCTTCTTGAAACATTAGAGGAAGGAAAAGAAGTAGAAGGTGTGATTAAAAATCTTGCTGACTATGGCGCCTTTATTGATTTGGGCGGTGTTGATGGTTTATTGCACATCACAGACATTTCTTGGCAGCGCGTAAATCATCCTTCAGAAAAACTAACGATTGGCGACAAAATAAAAGTCAAAGTACTTAACTTTGATAAAGAAAAAATGAGAGTGTCGCTTGGCTTGAAGCAGTTGACTTCAAGTCCTTGGGAAAGCATTTCAGAACGTCTACCTATGGGTAAAAAGGTCTCAGGTGTGGTTTCTAATCTGACTGACTATGGTGCATTTGTCAGAATTGAAGAGGGTGTCGAAGGTCTCGTTCATGTTAGTGAAATGGACTGGACAAATGCAAACGCTAGACCATCTAAGTTTGTGAAATTAGGACAAGAGGTTGAGGTTGTTGTTTTAGATGTTCAGGAATCAAAACACCGAATCTCATTGAGCATGAAACAGGCTCAGGAGAATCCATGGGAGGCCTTTGAATCAAATCATAGCAAAGGTGACAAGATAAATGTAACAATAAAATCAATCACCGATTTTGGCCTATTTGTTGGTCTTCCAGGTGGAATCGATGGTTTGATTCATTTAGCTGACATCTCGTGGAATAAACTATCAGCTGACCAAATAGTTTCTTCATATTCAAAAGGCCAAGAACTTGATGTCGTTATTCTTAACATTGATGCAGAAAAGGAACGCATTTCTTTGGGCATCAAGCAACTTGGAGAGGATAGCTTTTCACAGTTTGCCTCAGCAAATAAAAAAGGTTCAATTGTTAAAGGAACTGTCGCTGAGGTTGACGCAAGAGGCGCTGTTGTAGAGCTTGCTGATAGTGTTAGTGGTTACCTGAAGGCATCTGAAATCTCGCTAGAACGAGTAGAAGATGCCTCATCTCTTCTTAAGAAAGGTGAAGAGATTGAGATTGTAATTACTCAATTAGATAGAAGAACTAGAAAAGTATCACTTAGCATCAAGGCTAAAGATTCAGTTGAAGAGAAAGAGGCGATGGCAGACTATAATAAGCAATCATCAACTTCTAACGGCTCAAAGCTGGGCGACTTGTTAAAGATAGCAAAGGACAAATAACACTAACGAGGTCGCTTTATAAATTGTGGCGGCCTAATGAAAATGAAAAAAACAGATTTTATTGAGATAATCTCAGACAATTGTAAATTACCGCGTTCAGAATCTAAGCGCTCCATTGAAGTCATTCTTGAGCAGTTAAGCGTAGCAATTGTTTCAGGAAAAGGAGTCGAGATTCGTGGTTTTGGCGGTTTCTATAAAAGACACCGTGAAAGCAGAATTGGAATTAATCCAAAGACTGGTGAAAAAACTCAAGTGAAGGAAAAATTTGTGCCATTTTTCAAGCCTGGAAAGCGCCTCAAAGAGGCTGTAAATAATGGCTAATTATTGATTGATTATTGGAAACTTGTTCAGTATAATTTCTCGTTTTTATTATGGGTCGTTAGCTCAGCTGGTAGAGCACCGGACTTTTAATCCGATGGTCGAGCGTTCAAATCGCTCACGACCCACCATATTCAAGAAGGCTTGCAAAATTGCAAGCCTTTTTTTCGACTATAAATCTTCGATCGTAAAAAAAGCCTTTTATCACAATCTTATAAAAAAAATAAAAAAAGTCTTGACATTCAGTTTTAAATACTATATTATTGTGC